>CAMNBW010000016.1 GCA_946533525.1 uncultured Lachnospiraceae bacterium | reverse complement strand
TGGAAAGGTATCACGAGGGCCTGATAGCGACTTCGGCCTGCCTTGCGGGAGAGGTTGCAAGAGCCATAGTACACAGGCAGCCTCAGACCGCTGAGGAGGCAGCCCTAAAATACGAAAAATGCTTTGGCAAAGGCAATTTTTTCCTGGAGCTGCAGGATCACGGGCTGGCCGATGAGCAGCTGGTAAACCAGACCCTTGTGGCCCTGTCCAAAAAACTCGATATACCGCTCATATGCACTAACGACATCCACTATACCTACCGTCAGGATGAAAAGCCCCACGAGATCCTTTTATGCCTCCAGACAAATAAAAAGCTCTCGGATGAAAACAGGATGAGATACCCCGGAGGGCAATACTACGTAAAGAGCGAAAGCGAGATGGCAAAGCTCTTCCCCTACGCTCCCGAAGCGCTGGAAAATACACAAAGAATCGCTGACAGATGCAATGTTACGATAGAATTTCATGTTACAAAGCTGCCCCATTACGAGGTGCCGGAGGGCTTTGATTCCTGGACGTACTTAAACTATCTTGCGGATAAGGGCTTAAAGGAGCGCTATCCCAATGACGACGGGAGCTTAAAGAAGCGCATGGAATATGAGCTTTCGGTCATTAAAGAGATGGGCTTTGTCGACTATTTCCTGATAGTCTGGGACTATATCAATTTTGCGAGGGAGCACGATATTCCCGTAGGCCCGGGCAGAGGGTCGGCGGCCGGGGCGATAGTTACCTACGCCCTTTATATAACGGACATAGACCCGATTAAGCACGACCTTCTCTTTGAAAGATTTCTTAACCCCAAGCGGGTATCCATGCCCGATATTGATATAGACTTCGCCTACGAAAAGCGCCAGCAGGTCATCGACTACGTTGAGCGCAAGTATGGGAAGGACCGCTGCGTTCAGATCGTGACCTTCGGTACGCTGGCGGCAAAGGGAGTTGTGCGGGATGTGGCGAGGGTCATGGACATACCCTATGCAAAGGCCGATTCCATAGCCAAGATGATTCCCAACGTATTAAACATAACCTTAAAGGATGCCCTGGAAAGCTCCAGGGATTTAAGGAAGCTCTATGAAGAGGACGAAGAGGTCACGGACCTTATCGATATGGCAATGAGGCTTGAAGGACTGCCGAGGCACACCTCGATACATGCGGCGGGGATACTGATAACCCCGGACAATGCCGATAAATATGTGCCTCTAAGCCGCGGGGCCAACGGGGAGATAACGACTCAGTTCGTAATGACGACCCTTGAGGAGCTGGGCCTTCTCAAGATGGACTTTCTCGGGCTTCGGACCCTGACGGTCATAGAAAATACCATAAAATACGCTAATCTAAGGCATCCCGGCCTGAACCTGTCCCTTGAGAATATAGACTATGACGACCCAAAGGTTTTGCAGTACATCAGCAGCGGCAGCACAAACGGGGTATTCCAGCTCGAGTCCGGGGGGATGCAGCGTTTCATGAAGGAGCTGAAGCCCTCCTCGCTCGAGGATATAATAGCGGGCATCGCCCTCTACAGACCGGGTCCGATGGACTTTATACCGAAGTACATAAGGGGCAAGCAGGAAGCTTCCTCGATAAAATATGACTGCCCCGAGCTGGAGCCCATCCTAAAGCCGACCTACGGCTGTATCGTTTACCAGGAGCAGGTCATGCAGATAGTTCAGCAGCTGGGCGGCTACGACCTCGGAGCCGCGGACAACCTTCGCCGCGCCATGAGCAAAAAGAAGCAGCACGTTATGGAGGAGGAGATGGAGGTATTTATTCACGGAAATACCTCAAGGAATATCCCCGGCTGCGTGCAAAACGGCATAAGCGAAGCAACCGCCCGGAAGATATATTCGGATATGCTGGACTTTGCGAAATACGCCTTTAATAAATCCCATGCGGCCTGCTACGCCTATGTTACGATGCAGACGGCCTGGCTTAAATATTACTATCCGGTGGAGTTCATGGCGGCCCTTCTTACCAGCGTTATCGATGCCCCGGCGAAGGTTTCGGGCTATATAATAACCGCGCGCTCCATGGGCATAAAGTTCCTGCCCCCCGACATAAACGAGGGAGAAGCCGGCTTTTCGCCCGCCGGGGAGGATTCGATCAGATACGGCCTCAGCGCCATAAAGTCCATAGGGCTTCAGGTCATCGAAGAGATAGTCGGAGAGAGGGAAAGGAACGGAAAGTTTGCCGATATGTACGATTTCCTCTACCGCATTCCCTCAAAGGTAGTGAACAAGAGGGCGGTAGAGTCCTTTATAAAGGCCGGAGCCCTGGATTCCCTGGGCGGTACGAGAAAGCAGATGATGGGCGTCTATGAGACCATGATGGACGACATTGCAGCCGAGAAAAAGTCCAACTTCGAAGGTCAGCTCTCCTTCTTCGACATAGGAGCTCCGTTGGAGTCCTCGGTTTCAAGGGTAAATCTGCCGAATGTCGGAGAATTTTCCAACGAAGAAAAGCTCAAATATGAAAAGGAAGTGCTCGGGGTCTTCGTAAGCGGACATCCTCTGAAGGAATATGAGGCCTTCTGGAGAAAGAATATAACCGCCTATTCCACGGAATTCATCCTGGATCCCGAGACCTCGATGATAAGCCTCGAGGAGGGAAAGAAAGTGACCGTCGGCGGCATCATTGAAGAGGTGCAGACGAAATACACGAAAAAGGGCGATACGATGGCAATTCTCCTGCTGGAGGATCTCTTCGGCACGGTGGAATGTCTGGTATGGCCCAGGCAGTACGAAAAATACGCCGAGCATCTCGTAAAGGAGGAAAAGGTCTTTATCACTGGAAGGGTAAAGGCGGACGACGAAAAGGACGGCCAGGTGGTACTGGACTCCCTTAAGGTTTTCGGCGAGGTCGGGCACAAGCTCTTTATCCAGTTTGCCAATAAAGCCGGCTACTCCGAGGCGGAGGAAAGGCTTTTCGGGGTGCTTGAAAAGTCGGAGGGGAGAGACGCGGTTATAATCTATTTAAAAGAGGAGAAGCAGAAGAGGGAGCTTAAGTTTAAGGTAAGCGCGGAAGGGGAGCTTATGAAAACCCTGGAAGCCCTCTACGGGCCGGATAATGTAAAAAAAGTGTGAGGACGTTACGAAAGCTTGAAATTAAGCTGTGGAGTTATTATAATATCACAGGTTGAATATAATTGTGACTAACTAATTGACTTGTAGTCGGAATGAGGTAGATATGCCAAAAAAGATTAATAAAATAGCGGTTCTTACAAGCGGAGGAGATGCCCCCGGAATGAATGCGGCGATCCGTGCGGTAGTGCGTAGGTCGCTGGGACTGGGAATGAAGGTCGTAGGTATCGAAAAAGGGTACCAGGGACTTCTCAATGAAGAGATGTACGATATGGACGCCAGAAGCGTTGCGGATTCCATACATCGCGGAGGTACGATCCTCAGAACGGCCAGAAGCGCGGAATTTAAAGAGGACGCCGGAAAGAAGAAGGGCGCGGAGATACTGAGAAAGCACGGGATAGATGGCCTTGTGGTAATAGGAGGAGACGGCTCCTATAAGGGTGCCCTCGGACTTTCAAAGCACGACATCGCCGTTGTATGTCTTCCCGGAACCATAGATCTGGACATAGCCTGTACCGACTATACCATAGGCTTTGATACCGCTATCAATACAGCGATGGAAGCTATAGATAAGGTCAGGGATACCTCCAGCTCCCATGAGAGATGCTCGATAATCGAGGTCATGGGAAGAAATGCCGGATACATAGCTTTATGGTGCGGCGTTGCCACCGGTGCCGAGGATATTCTTATCCCTGAGAAATATGATTACAACGAGCAGGAGATAATCAACCACATCATCGAAAGCAGGAAGATAGGCAAGACCCATCACCTCATCATAAATGCGGAGGGTATAGGACATTCGACTTCCATGGCTCGAAGGATAGAGGCTGCCACGGGTATGGAGGCAAGGGCCACCATCTTAGGCTACATGCAGCGTGGAGGCTCCCCTACCTGTAAGGACAGATTTTATGCCTCTATAATGGGTGCCTATGCGGCCGACCTTATGAACGAAGGAAAGGTCAACAGGGTCATAGGTTATCTCGAGGGCGAGTTCAAGGACTTCGATATAGACGAAGCCCTGGCTATGCAGAAGGATCTGCCGGACTATTACTATCAGGTATCCAGAGCTCTTTCCAGGTCTGCCATAAATGCTAATAGAGTCTCAAGGTAATCCGAATATAAAAAAAGTCCGTGCCTTGCTGGATAAACACAGGGCAAGGGACAGAGAAGATGCCTTTATAATAGAAGGAATACGTATGTTTAACGAGACCCCGCGCAAAATCCTGCGCGAGGTCTACGTTTCTGAAAGCTTTCATAAAAAAAATCCCATTAGCGGAATAGAAAAATTATATATAGTAAAGGACGAGCTTTTTCGCAGACTGTCGGACGTTAAAACTCCGCAGGGCATCCTTGCGGTGGTGGAGCGGCTGCACTACGGTTTGGAAGACATACTGCGCGGAGGCCTTGTCATCATGCTGGAAGGGCTGCAGGACCCCGGAAATCTCGGAACCATATTAAGGACCGGGGAGGCTGCCGGAATATCCGGCCTCATAATGGATGAAAATACTGCCGATATATATTCACCGA
Organism: uncultured Lachnospiraceae bacterium; assembly: GCA_946533525.1. Classification (GTDB taxonomy): domain Bacteria; phylum Bacillota; class Clostridia; order Lachnospirales; family Lachnospiraceae; genus NK4A144. Next base: position 9,414 of record CAMNBW010000016.1, on the reverse strand, counting down.
AGGTAGTCCGCTCCACTATGGGCTCGATCTTCCGCGTTCCCTTTATACGGGTGGACTCCGCTGCCGGGCTTGTTCCCCGGCTTAAGGAGGGGGGCTACACTATCTGCTCAGCCAGCCTTGAAGGGAGCATATCTCTCGAAAAGGCGCATTTCAAAAAAGATTCCGTTATCGTCATAGGAAACGAGGGCAGCGGCATAAGCGGGCAGCTAACGGACCTTTCGGATATGACGGTCAGGATTCCCATGGAGGGGAAGGTGGAATCCCTTAACGCTGCGGTGAGCGCTTCGATATTGATGTACGGATATAAATTTGGTTCGCGCAATTATGATTGCTGAAGGAAGGGATAAAATTCTTTTTGCTTTGGCAGTTTTCGACTCGAAACCACAATATATTAAGTTTTGTATTAATCCCTATACAATATGTTGCAAATAGATTACGAAATTTGACAAAAGAGTAATGATTTGTTAAAATTATTGAACATTCGTAACAATTTTGAAATATTTAAAGGGGATTTAAAGATGATTAATAACGGTAAAAGAAGGGTTAAGCTCGTTGTAGCTATTCTGACTGCCGTAATGGTATTAGCTCAGACAATTAGTGTATTCGCTGAAGAGGTTGAAGGAACAGTATGTGTTGACGATTTCCTCAATGTCCGTGAAGAGGCTGATGACGACGCGGAGATACTTGAGGTTCTCCATAACGGAGATAAGGTCACGATCGTAGGCAGGGAAGATGATTGGTTAAAGATCTCGGGAGAGCACAACGGCTATGTACACAGCGGTTACGTTGCGATCTCTGCCGAGGATGAAGAGGAAGAGGAGGCTGAAGAGCAGAGCGCACCCGCGCAGCAGGCAGAGCCTCAGCAGCCGGCTCAGAGCGCAAATACAGCTCAGCAGACATCCGGGGAAACAAAGAATGCAAACGGCGTCTCCGAGCAGGAGATCGGTCTTATGGCAGCCCTTATAGCCTGTGAATGCGGAGCAGGAGATTATAACGGAAAGCTGGCGGTAGGAGCGGTTATAATGAACAGGGCCAGGATGTACGGCGGAGTTACGAAGGCAATATATGCTCCCTCCCAGTTCGGTCCCGTATCCAGCGGAAAGCTGGCGGTAACCCTGTCTTCCGGAGCTATCGATCCCGTAAGCCTTCAGGCTGCAAGGGATGCGGCAAACGGAGAGAACAACATCGGCCTTGCAACGCATTTCAGAAATGTCAAAAGCGGTCACGCCGGCATAGTTGCAGGCAATCACGTGTTCTGGTAATACGACGACTTGATAAAATAACATAGTATACGTTATAATTTAAGCAGACCAATGGTAAATTGGTCTGCTTTCTTATCGCATAGCGGTAATGCCCGCTGATAACAGGAGGAAGATATGTCAGATTTTAAAGGACGCAGTTTTCTTACGCTTATGGAGTATTCTCCCGAGGAGATACTTGAGCTGATTGACCTAGCAGATACTTTTAAGAAAATGAAAAAGGAAAATATACCCCACAACGACCAGTTGAGGGGAAAGAATATAGCCCTGATATTTGAAAAGACGAGTACAAGGACCCGCTGTTCCTTCGAGGTTGCGGCAAATGACCTGGGGATGCACACGACCTATCTTTCGCCCTCGGGCTCCCAGATAGGCAAAAAGGAGAGCATAGAGGATACCGCAAAGGTGCTCGGGCGGATGTTTGACGGTATAGAATACAGGGGCTTCGAGCAGGAGCTGGTTGAAAAGCTTGCAAGATACGCCGGAGTACCGGTGTGGAACGGTCTTACGAACGAGTATCATCCGACACAGATATTGGCGGATATGATGACAATCAGGGAGCGTTTCGGGGAGCTTAAGGGCAGGAAGCTCGTATATATGGGCGACGCCAGGTACAACATGGGAAATTCCCTGATGATAGGCTGTTCTAAGCTGGGTCTTGATTTTACGGCCTCCGCACCCAAGCAGTATTTCCCGAATAAGGAGCTTAGGAGCAAGTGCGAAAGGTGGGCCGGGGAGAGCGGAGCCAGGCTTAGCTTTGAGACGGACCCGTTTGAAGCCGTAAAGGGCGCGGATGTGGTCTATACCGATGTCTGGGTTTCGATGGGTGAGCCCGACAGTATCTGGGAGGAGAGAATAAGGGATCTGACGCCCTATAAGGTTACGGCTGAGCTTATGAGCAAGGCCAAGAGAACCGCGATATTTATGCACTGTCTTCCCGCCTTCCACGACCTCAATACCAAGATCGGGGCGCAGATGGGTAAGAAGTTCAATATATCCGACATGGAAGTTACAGACGATGTATTCCGCGACTATTCGGATGTCGTATTCGATGAGGCGGAAAACAGGATGCATACGATAAAGGCCGTAATGGCGGCAACCCTGGGCTACGAGGTATAAATGTCCCAGAGGCTCGTAGAGATATTTAATTCCTCCGGGGACTTCGTCTCCGGGCAGGAGATAGCCGATAAGCTGGGTATTTCGAGAAACGCCGTCTGGAAGGCGGTGCAGAAGGCCAGGAAAGAGGGCTATGAAATAGAGGCAGTCCCAAGATGCGGCTATAGGCTCATAAATTCCAGAGAAGCCTTCGGGGAGAATTCCATAAGGAATGCGCTCAAAACAAAATGGCTCGGAAAAGAGCTCATTTTTATGGACGAGGTGGATTCCACCAACGAAGAGTGCAAGCGCAGGAGCCGTAAGGGCGCTAAGGAAGGGCTTGTGGTCATAGCCGATTCCCAGAGCGCAGGAAAGGGGCGGAGAGGGCGCGGGTGGACCTCCGATAAGGGGACGACGATCTCCATGAGCTACCTTTTAAAGCCCGCCTTTTCTCCCGACATTGCCCCGATGCTGACGCTGATAATGGCGATGGCGGCTGCGGAGGGGATAAACAGGGTAACCGGAACGGATGTGGGGATAAAATGGCCCAATGACATCGTAATCAACGGGAAAAAGGCCGTAGGCATACTTACGGAAATGACGGCCGAGCCCGATTATATACATGAAGTCGTTATCGGTACGGGAATAAATGTGACCGTAGAGGAGTTCCCGGAGGCGATAAGGGATACGGCAACGTCTTTGTATCTCGAGACGGGAAAGATTTTTTCCCGGGCACTCATTGCCGGAGAGATCACCACCACCTTTGAATTATATTACGAGAAATTTCTGAAAGAGGGGAATCTGAGCCGCCTTACCAATGCTTATAATTCCCTTTGCGTAAATGTGGGAAAAAGGGTGAGGGTGCTCGATCCTAAGGGAGAATACGAGGCGGAGGCGGCTGGGATAAACGAAAGAGGGGAGCTTATGGTAGAGACGGACGACGGAGAGCTCCGCAATATCTATTCGGGTGAGGTGTCCGTCAGAGGAATATATGGATATATTTGACTTTGATGAGCCGCAGGAAATGGTTCTATGCGGAGCCAGTGCATATACTAAGAAGTTTTATCTGAACCCCGACCTTGGCGGGCTGCCGGAGAGTATAAAGCAGGAGCTTAAGCTGATGTGCGTACTTTTTACCGAGGAGATCGGCGGAGTCTTCGAGCTGGTATTTGACGGGGACGGAAACCTGAACATCCGGACGGACTGCGAGGAGGACGATATTTTATACGATGAGATCGGTTCGGGGCTTATGGTAAGAGAAGTTCAGAGGAGTAAAAGGGAGCTGTTCCATTCGCTGGAGCTCTATTACAGGGCGGTATACCTGGGACAGGATCCGGAGGAGCTATGAAGATAGGAAATATCGAGCTTAAGGGAAGATATTTTTTGGCGCCTATGGCAGGGGTTACGGACCTGCCATTTCGTATTTTGTGCAATGAGTACGGGGCGGCCTTAACCTGTACCGAGATGATAAGCGCGAAGGCCATAACCTACGGGAATAAAAAGACGGAGGAGCTTATGAAGACCGACGACGGTGACCACCCGCTCTCGCTGCAGCTCTTCGGCTCCGATCCGCAGATAATAGCGGAGGCGGTAAGCCTTATCGGACACGTACCCTTTGAGATCCTGGATATAAATATGGGCTGCCCGATGCCCAAGATAGTAAATAACGGGGAGGGCTCGGCCCTTATGAAGGATCCCGAGCTTGTATACAGGATAGTTGAAGCTGCCAGAAGCGCTACTTCGAAGCCTGTGACCGTAAAAATACGCGCGGGCTTCGATGCGGACAATATAAATGCCGTCGAGATTGCCCTGGCGGCTCAGGATGCGGGGGTCAGCGCCATAACGGTGCATGGCCGCACCAGAGAGCAGATGTACGAGGGCAGGGCGGATTGGGAGATCATCCGCAGGGTAAAGGAGATGGTGCACGTTCCGGTCATCGGAAACGGAGACGTTACGGACACCGAGAGCGCGCAGAGGATGTTCAATGAGACGCTGTGCGACGCCATAGCCGTAGGAAGGGCTGTCAGAGGACGCCCCTGGCTGTTTCGGGAACTGAACGAAGCGAAGCCCTACCGTCCCTCGGGCGACGAGATACGCGCCCTTGTCCAGCTGCATATAGACATGGCGGTATCTACCCACGGGGAATATATCGCCGTCAGGGAGATGAGAAAGCAGGTCGGTTGGTATACGGCCGGAATAGCGGGTTCCGCCGCCCTCCGCGAAAAGATAAACCATTGTGAAAGCGCCGACGGACTAAAGGAACTCGTGGGCGCCATATTTTAAGGAGCTGTCACGAAATTAACCATTGTGATAGACGCTAAGGGATTCAGGGTAGTAATGCAGGAAAGAACAGATAACAGGTCGCCGTCTGAAATATTTAAAATGCTGCTGCCGTCTCTGACGGTGTTTGTGATATTTTTGTGCGTGCTCTTCGGGAAGGGCATTTTCCCCTTTGGCACAAATACTATCGACTACTACGATATGGGGCAGATAAACGCCCCTCTTTATTACCATGCCTGGGACTGGCTCCACGGCCGTTCGGCGCTCTTTTTCGACTGGTATATAAACGAAGGACAAAATATTGCGATGGCGGCCTCGAACCAGTGGAATCTCTCCCCCTTCATCCTCCTGTTCCTCTTTGTGCCGAGGCTCTACCTCATGCGCTTCCTGTCGCTTTATATCGGCCTCCACCTTGTGGGGATGACCGCCGCGATGCAGTATTTTCTATACAGGATGACCCCTTATACCTCCCGGGTTTTCAGGGGAATGTTTGCCATCGGCTACGGCCTTTGCGGATATACGCTGACTCACTATACCACGCCTACCTTCCTCGATACGGCGGTATTTCTGCCCATACTCGTGCTCGAGCTCTTTGTACTGCTGAAGGAGGGGAGGTACCGTGGCTACAGCTTCATGCTGGCCCTAAGCATTATAATAAGCTATTATCTGGGAGCCATAGACCTCATCTATATTCTTATTATAAGCGGCGCATATCTGCTGCTCTTATGCGATAAGGAACACCGCGCTGACCGGGCCGCAAAGCTGGTTCTGGGAACTGTTGCAGGGGCGTTGATGTCGGCGGTAGTGACCCTTCCGGTCTTTTTTTCGCTGATGAAATCCTCCAGGATAAGCTCGAACTACGACTCTTCCTTTAAGGAGATGATCCTCACTATACTGCGGGCCATCGGTGCCGATCAGTATTACGTAAAATTCTGGCAGCTTTTTGCAATGGAAGCCGCAATAATTATCATCGTGATCGGTCTCCTGCGCTTCTTTAAGAGTGAGAAGAAGGAGACGGCCTTTGCCTTTATTTTCTTCTTCGCGCCCTGTGCCCTTATTCCGTTTGAGTCCATTAATCTTATCTGGCATCTTGGCAGCTATTTTCACTATCCTATCCGCTGCGGTTACCTCATACCCTTTTCCCTCCTGGCTGTGGCCTCGTATTTCTCCGGGAAAATGTGGCATTTAAGCGAGTTTACCTATGAAAAATCCAGACTGTGGCAGGCGGGGGCGGCTGTGTTCTCGGCGGTTTTGACAGCGGCCTGTCTGGTTTTCTTTTTCAGGCACGAGGTCTGGCCGGTGGAGAGCCTCTTTAAGATATGGGTGCTGTTTGCGGGATTTTTTACTGTTATATATATACTTATATTTGCAGTTAAGGCGGTTCCTAAAGGTATTTTTATCTGGTTCATGCTCGCGGAGCTGGTGACGGGAGCTGTAGTGGGATACGGAAAACCGCATATTTACGATAAGTTTTTCTCCGACCCGGAGCAGACCGGGGAATATGTGGAGGCCTCCCTTATTTTAAAGGAGACCCTTCCGATAGAGGAGTCGAGGCTTTACAGGGTGAAAAACCCGGATACCTCTCTGAATGCGAATTACGGAATGATAATGCGGAGGGCGACGGTCTGCGGCTGGGCCCAGACTCTTTCGAGGCCCGTGCAGAAGGGGGCTGAGGACTTCGGCTACAGCACGCATTTTATGAGGATATTGGATTCCGGAGGAACGGTTTTTTCCGACGCCCTCCTCGGGGTCAGGGAGAGCATAGCGCAGGTTCCCTCTGCCGAAGAGACTTATCTCTATGAAAAGACGGCGGCTTACGGGGAGTACGGTCTGTATGCCATGAAATATCCTCTTCCCTATGTAAATTTGATTTCTGAAGCCGATATACCGGATGCAGCCTCTGAACTTGACATCGTCGGTCTTCATAACGTCCTGTACGTGGCTCTTGCCAAGGGAGCGCGCACCGATGCTGCCCTTAAGGAGGATCGCGGTTTCGCGGAGTGGGTCTATCAGGGCGGTGGAAGCGGTGAAGAGGCAGACGGCGAAGAGGGAACGGCTTCAAAGATAAGGGAGAATATAACAGGACATAAGCTCCTTTATTTAAGGAAGGGAGAGGCTGAAGAGCTGACAGTTAACGGGGAGAGCGTTCCTGTTCCTTCTATTTCGGAGCTCGAAAATCTAAAATATCCGGCCTGGTTTAATTCGAATCTTATATGCTTAGGCGAATTTAAGGATGAGGAGGTCGAGATAGCCTGTCCCGAAAAGTCTGAGATTTTTTCGCTGGATATCGATATGCTGGAGGAGCTGTCCAAGGTGCTCTGGGAAAATGAGAGCAAGACCGGGGGAGACGCGCTTCTGGCAGCGGGAACCCACAAAATGAGCTTCAATATCAATGCTGAAGGCACAGGAAAGCTCGCCGTTCTTCCGGTCAATCCAGACGAATATACCGGGATCAGGGTTAACGGGCAAGCCGTCGAAGGCAGGGCGGTTAGCGGTATGCTTACGGGAGTTCCGGTATCGGAGGGGGAAAATTTTGTTGAGATAAACTTCCTTCCCAAAGGCCAGATACCCGGAGCCGTTATAACGGCATTTATGCTCATATTGATGTTTATATTATATATGAAGGAAGAGCAGCTTAAGCCTGTATTTGAGGCCGTTGGAAAACCTTCATATCCGGTGGTTCGGGCCCTTTGGGTACTGGCGGTGGTTTTAATTTATATAGTTCCAATAGCGGCCTTTGTCATTCATCAGATCGTCAAGAGGTTATTCTAACGCTTGACCAAAATCATACCCGGCGGTATAATACACGCTGATATTCTGCGAAAATGAGCAGTAGATTGTGGTTTATAAGCTATTTCAGGAAAGGGTTTTAGGGAAATGGAACAGGTAGGTCAGGTAAAGAAAAATATTATGACTTATGAAGGCTTGAAGAAGCTCGAGGATGAGCTTCAGGAGCTGAAGGTCGTTAAGAGAAAAGAGGTTGCACAGAAGATCAAGGAAGCCCGTGAGCAGGGCGATCTGTCCGAGAACGCAGAGTACGATGCGGCAAAGGCTGAGCAGCTCGAATATGAGAACCGTATAGAGGAGATCGAGTTTATCCTAAAGCACGCCGAGGTAGTCGACGAGGACGAGGTTATCGATCCCAAAAAGATCCAGATCGGCTGCAAGGTCAAGATACTGGACAAGGAGTTTAATGAGGAGATGGAGTACAAGATCGTGGGTTCCACCGAGGCCAACTCACTTTCCGGAAAGATCTCCAATGAATCGCCGGTGGGCAAGGCCCTTATGGGTCACAAGGCCGGGGATACCGTGACAGTGGAGACAAAGTCGGGTAAGTTTAAGTATAAGGTTATTTCAGTAGAAAGATAAACCATTGATGCGCACGAACCGGCGCGGAAAGCCGCCTTATGGCGGCTCCGGTTCGGCGCAAAAGGAAACGAATAAATTCGTTTCCTATAATATTTCGCCGCAGCTTTGCGGCGCTTAAGGAGACGCAGATGCCGGAACAGGAATTATTACAGGTAAAAAGGGAAAAGCTTGATCAACTCGTAAAGGACGGCAAGGATCCTTTCAGGATCACTAAATACGACGTGACTCACCATGCGGCTGAGATCAAGGCTAATTTTGAAAGTCTGGACGAACATACGGTACGTGTTGCCGGAAGAATGATGTTTAAGCGCAAGATGGGCAAGGCGTCCTTTTGCAATGTAATGGACAAGACCGGCAAGATTCAGGTTTATGTTGCGCGTGATACCATTGGCGAGGAGGCTTACGAGGAGTTCAAGAAGATCCTCGAGGTCGGTGATATTATCGGTGTTGAGGGCCAGGTCTTTAAGACCAAGACTGAGGAGATCTCTGTACATGCGCAGAAGATCACCCTGCTCTCAAAGAGCCTTCAGACTCTGCCTGAGAAGTTTCACGGGCTTACCGATACCGATATAAGGTACCGCCAGCGCTATGTGGACCTTATTATGAATGAAGAGGTGAAGGATACCTTCATCAAGCGTTCCGCGATCATTTCCTCCATCAGAAATTATCTGGACGGACAGGGCTTTATGGAGGTTGAGACTCCGATGCTCGTCGAGAACGCCGGAGGTGCGGCGGCGCGTCCCTTTGAAACCCACTATAACGCTTTAAATGAAGACAGGAAGCTCCGTATTTCCCTGGAGCTCTATTTAAAGAGGCTCATTGTCGGCGGTCTGGAAAGAGTTTACGAGATCGGCCGGGTCTTCAGGAATGAGGGTACAGATACGAAGCACAATCCTGAGTTTACTCTGATGGAGCTCTATCAGGCATATACCGACTATTACGGAATGATGGATCTTACCGAGAATATGTTCCGCTATGTTGCGAAGCAGGTGCTCGGCACGACAACTTTTAAATACGGCGACCTCGAGCTGGACTTCGGCAAGCCCTTCGAGCGCATGACCATGATCGACTGTGTAAAGAAGTACACGGGTATCGACTGGAACGAGGTCAAGACCGACGAGGATGCGAAGAAGCTGGCGAAGGAAAAGAATGTGGAGTTTGAAAACCACCATAAGAAGGGGGATATTTTAAGTCTGTTCTTCGAGGAATTCTGCGAAGAGCACCTGAAGCAGCCCACTTTTATCATGGACCATCCCATAGAGATAAGCCCGCTTACCAAGAAAAAGCCCGACGATCCCGACTATGTTGAGCGCTTCGAGCTCTTTATCAACAGTTGGGAAATGTGCAATGCCTATTCCGAGCTCAACGACCCCATTGACCAGCGGGAGCGTTTTGAGGCGCAGGAGGCACT
>CAMNBW010000015.1 GCA_946533525.1 uncultured Lachnospiraceae bacterium | reverse complement strand
AATGCGCTGACTGTCTCGTCCTTTAAGCACTCGCCGACTGTTTTAAGCCCGTAAAGATAGGCTCCCAATACCATTGAGGTATGACCGCCGTTGAGGATACGAACCTTTCTCCTCTTGTAAGGATGAACGTCATCCGTCCATACCACGTGGAATCCTGCCTTATTAAAGGGCAGCTCGTCCTCATGGTGTCCTCCTATTACCCACAGATGGAATATTTCAGCTGTATCGAGCATATTATCCTGATAGCCTATCTCTTTCCACAGCTCCTCAGCCTCGTCTCTGGGATACCCTGTAACTATGCGGTCTACGAGAGAATTGCAGAAATCATTCTCATTCTCAATCCAAGCCTTAAACCCATCGGACAGCCCCCAAAGCTCTGCATATTTCAGTACGCACTCCTTTAAATGGTCTGCGTTGTCGTCTATGAGCTCGCAGGGAATTAAAATAAAGCCCGGAAGCCCCAGCTCAAAACGATGGAATAAAAGCTGCGTCAGCTTCGCCGGATAGCTTTTCGCCGGCTTATCGTCCTTTTTCTCCGTACCGATATATTCGATTCCAGCCTCTGTGGTATTGGATATGATAAATCTGAAATCAGGATTCTCCGCCAGCTTGATATAGCTGTCAAAATCCTCGTAGGGGTTTACACAGCGGGAAATTACCTCTATGTGGGTACGCTCGTTGACGGTCTTTCCGTCCTCAATTCCTCTTAAGTAGAGGTTGTACTCACAGTTTTGCTTCATGAGCATCTCGCACATGCCTTTTTCAATCGGCTGCACAATGACTATCTTGCCTTCCCAAACTCCCTTTTCGTTTAACTTATGGAAGAAATAATCTACGAAACCGCGGAGAAATCCGCCTTCACCAAACTGTATTACTCTTTCTTTAGCCATTTATTGTCTCCTTACATATAAATTTTGGAAGCTGTCCAAAGCCTGTCCTGAACAGTTTCAGGCATTACTGGAACATATTGGGCAGGAACATACTTATTTCCGGTATAAAGGTTATAAGGAGCAGAACCGCTATCATACACAGATAGAACGGTATTGTAGCCTTAACAACCTTCTCCATAGGCAGCTTTGCAACAGCAGAACCGATGAAAAGCACCGCTCCAACGGGAGGAGTAAGAAGTCCGATACCGCAGTTTAATATCATGATCACTCCGAACTGTATCGGCGTCATTCCGATGGAAGTAGCTATGGGAAGCAGGATAGGCGTAGCTATAAGTATGATCGGTGCCATATCCATTATGCATCCCAGAACCAAAAGGATGAGATCCAGCAGTATTGCAATCACATAGGGATTGCTGCTGACACCGATTATGGCCTTTGCTGCAAGATCCGGAACGTGAAGCCTTGTAAGGCAGTTTCCGAATACTGCTGAGGTTGCTATAAGGATCATTACGATCGAAAGGGTATTTACACATTCGTCAAGAGCCTTCCAAACTCCCTTCCAGTCCATTCCCTTGTATAGGAATACTGAAACAAGAAGGCTATAGATAACTGCTATAGCTGCTGACTCGGTAGCTGTGAACACACCGCCTACAACTCCGACTACAACTATTATTATCGCCGCCAGCGCCCATATAGAGATAGAAAGCTGCTTCATAAGAACCTTGAAGGAAAATTTGTCTCCTTTGGGGTATTTTCTCTTTTTAGAGATGATATAAGAACCTACCATAAGTGAAAGAGCCAAAAGAGCTCCGGGTATATAACCTGCCAAAAACAGCGCTCCTACCGATACTCCACCTGCAGACATGGCGTAGATAACCATGTTGTGCGAGGGGGGAACAAGAAGTCCTTCGCAGGATGATGTAATTGTTACCGCAGTAGAGAAATCCTTATCATATCCCTGGTCAGCCATCATGGGGATCAGTATTGAACCGAGTGAAGCGGTATCGGCGGATGCCGAACCGGAAATGCCCCCGAAGAAATATGAAGCAACGATATTTACCATAGCCATTCCGCCGGTCATCCAGCCTACGCAGGCATCGGCGAGAGCTATGAGTTTTTCAGAAATTCCTCCTTTTCCCATTAAAACACCCATGGTTATAAAGAAAGGCACAGCCATCAGGCTGAAGGAGCTTATTCCTTTAACCATGAACTGGCAGAGGGTTGAAAGAGGGAGCCCCTGAACGGAAAGGCAAAGCACAGCTGAAAGAGCTACTGCATATGCAATCGGGAAGCGCAGCAGGATCATGGCAAAAAAGCTTCCCAGAAGTACAACTACCGCAAAAGTATTAGCATCCATTTTTATTTACCCCCTTCCTTTTTTTCAGCGTCCTTGGCCTTATCATCATCCGGAACATAGAAGGATTTAATGTGGTTGTAAAGAGCCTCCAGCTCAAATACGAGCATGGCAACTCCGGCTAAGGCAACAGGGAAATACATCCAGAATCTCGAAAGCCAGGGCATACTCTCATAATTACCCTTACTTCCTATCTGTATCGCGTATTTCCAACCCTGAGTGATCATTATTATCGCGAGAATGAAGACCGCGATATCCGCAAGTATGTCCAGAATCTTTATAAATTTCTTAGGAAGATAATTGTCAAAGGCCGTCATGCGGATATGCGCCCCACGCCGTATCGCAAGCGCCGCGGAAAGCACTGCCATATAGGACATCAGTGTAAGTACGACCTGTTCTGTCCATGAGGGATCGGGAATAAAAGGAATATAACGTCCCGCAACCTGGAAGCTGACAACAAGGATATCTGCTGCAAGGAGTACCTTACATATCACTGCTGTAACTTTGTACACCACGTCATATGCCGGTTTTATTTTATCTAATTTGGTAAATATTGCTGGCATAAAATCTCCTTTCCTTTGTTTCATCTTTTTATATATAGTTCGGGCACAGAGCCCAAGAGCTGGACCTGTGCCCGTAATCTATTACATTAAATTGATCTTCGGTTTGCCGGAATTATTTTGCAAGATCGAGGATCTTCTGATACAGCTCAGCCTGATCGCTGGTGTTCTCCTCAATAACCTTCTTACAAGCTTCCTGCCAGGGAGTCTTGTCAGCTACTTCTACTACATTACATCCGCTGTCCTTAAGCTCCTGAAGAACCTTGTTCTCAGCCTCTTCGGAAATCTCGTGGCAGTAATCAGATGCGATCTGGGAAGCCTCTGTCATAGCCTGCTGCTGTGCCTCTGTAAGAGAGTTCCATGCTTCGTCAGTGATAACAACCTGAACTGCTCCAAGTGTATGTCCGTCAAGTATGAAGTTGGGAGCAACCTCATTGAAGCCATTTGACTGATAGTTGGCTGTAGGCTGCTCTGCGCCGTCAACAACACCGGTCTGGATAGCTGAATAAAGTTCTCCGAAATCTACAACCGTGGGAGATGCTCCAAGTCCCTCAACCATTCCGGTCATAACGGGGTCGTTGGAAACACGGATCTTCATGCCCTTGAAATCCTCTACCTTCTCAACGGGCTTTGTTGTAAAGAAGTGACGGAAGCCTTCCTCGCCGTAGAACAGTCCGCGGATGCCGGAACCGTTGTCTGAGGGCTCACGAAGGAACTCTGCTGCCATATCGGAATGTACGAAATTCCAGAAATGGTTTCTGTCTACGAATGTATAGGGTATCGAAAGAAGTGTTGATTTATGTCCGCCGTAGTTCGTAAGAGCGAAAGCGGAGATACGTGAAAGCTGGATGGTTCCTGCTCCGCCGAGCATGGCATCGAGTACGTCGTTCTCTGAACCTAAAACTCCGGATGCCTGAAGGTCTATGGTAATAGAACCGCCGGAAAGCTTCTCAACCTCCTCCTTAAACTTGGTGTCCATCTGTCCTACGATGGTATCTAAGGGGTTAACCTCTGCCATTACAAGAGTAACTGCAGGGTCGCCTGCTGCTGCCGCGTCTGCTGCGGGTGCTTCTGCTGCCGCATCCTCTGCAGGTGCCGCATCCTCTGCAGGTGCCGCATCCTCTGCGGGTGCCTCTGCCTCTGCTGCCGTATCAGCTTCAGGTGCCGCTGCGCTGTCTGCTGCAGGTGCTGCTGCCTGTCCGCCGCTGAGACCGCAGGCTGTCATGGACAGAACCATAGTTCCGGCTAAAACCAACGATAACAATTTCTTTTTCAACATATCATATCCTCCCTACTATAATTTATTGGAGAAAGCCTCCAACATGTTAGTTAACTTACTAGCATGTTAGCACAGCAGATATGTTATATCAATAATTCAATATAAACTAATTTCTAATATGATTTTTGTGCATAATACACAAAATGAGCTGCAAAATATAAATCTTGCAGCTCTTGCTATACATATATTGTATTTTGTTATCTGACCTGTACTATTTATAGGTTTTCCGATTTTGCGTTCGGAAAATCATAGGTTTCCGCAGAAAACCAATCTGACAAATTCAAAGTCATTTTTTATTCTTCATCGTCTTCGCTGTCTTCATTTTCCTCATCGCCGCTGTCGCTGCTGCTCTCGTCTTCGTCACTGTTGTCTTCATTTTCATCGGAGTTATCCTCACTGTTTTCGGAGGAATCCTCCGTCTCTTCCGTCGTCTCCTCTTCTTCCTCCTCCTCAGGCGGCTTTGCGGTTTCGAGAGTCTCCTCCGCAGTACCGTATCCGCTGTATTTTCCTGTCCAATACAGATAGAAGACGTGGTGCCCTATGACGGTACCCTTTATGCCGGGAACCACTGTCCTGAAGAACAGGCACTCGCCTATATTATTAACTCCGCTCATAGCCTCGTCTGCGGCTCTCAGACATTCTTCATTGGCTCCAAGGGACAGCCTGATAGCGAGACGCCCGCTGCTTACCGGCTCGAACTGTCCGGGCTGGTAGATAACCCCGACTATGGTATTCGGGAAGGCTCCGCTCATTACCCTGTTCATGACTACAGCGCCTACCGCTATCTTTCCCGCATAGGGCTCTCCTCCGGCTTCGCACTGTATCAGCGCGCCCAAAAGCTCCCTGTCTCCTCCGGAGAAGGTCACCTCCGAAAGGCTTCTCTTTGCCATCTGCTGCGACTGTCTTGCCAGTTCCTCTTCTTTCTGCAGTTGGGTCTTCAGGGCTGCGATGGTGGAATTTTGCTCGATTATCCGCTGTTCAATGGCCAGGGCTTCTCTTTCGGCGTCGTCTATAGCGCCCGCATAGGCCGTTATTGAGCTTTGGGTGTCGTCTATGGCTCCCTTTATCTCATCCTGTTTATCCGCGGTCTGCCGCTGTATCTCCGCCAGCTCCTCCAGCTCCTTTTGGAGCTCCTCATTTTTCTGCTCTATCTCGGCTTCGAGATTTTTATATCTCTCCAGCATGAGCTGATCGTAGTCATGTACCTTCTCGACATACTCCGTCCTGTTCAAAAAAGCCGAAAAACTTCCCGAGCGGGCAAGAATATCGAAAACACTCTCATTTCCCCGCTCGTACATGGTCTTGATCCTGGCCTTTAAGGCGGCGTAATGAGACTTGCACTTCTCCTTTGCCTCGTTCAGCTCCTCCTCGGTACGGGCCTTTTTTTCCTCCAGAGTCCTCTCTTCCTCTTCAAGCTTTGCTATGGAATCCGAGATCTCCGTCATTTTTGAATTCAGGTCGTCCAGATTATCTTCAAGGTAGTCCCTGGAATTTTCCAGATTGTCTATCTGTCCCTGGGTGGCGTTAAGCTGGGTTTCGGTCTGCTTTTTCTCCTCTTCCGCTTTTTTAAGCTTTTCGCTCGTAGTATCGGCAAAGATATTGCCGGCGCCCGATAAAACAAAGACCCCGCAAAGACTCATGGAAACTATGCAATTTATAAGCTTAACCGTAAATCTTTTCACAATACTCCTCTGCCCGGCTGCTGATACGACAGCCCGGCGGATCCGGTCTAAATTCGGTTTTATGCGTCTTCCTCACATAACTTATCTATCAGTCCTATGCGGCGTACATGCCTTTCGCCTTCGGAAAACTCCGTATTTAAAAATACATCCAGGATCTTTATCGCAAGACCCTCTCCCACGATGTTTGCGCCCAGTGCAAGGACATTTGCGTTATTATGCGCCCTCGTCATCTCTGCCATATAGGGGTCGGTGCATACGGCAGCCCTGACTCCCTTTATCCTGTTGGCCGAGATGGATATGCCTATTCCCGTTGTACATATAACGATTCCTCTGTCACATTCCCCATTTACAACGGCCTTTCCGACCTTGCGTCCGTACATGGGATAATCGCAGGACTCCGTCGAATTTGTTCCAAAGTCCAAAACCTCGTGGCCCTGCTCCTTTAAATACGGCACCAGCTTTTCCTTCAACTCATATCCGCCGTGGTCACAGCCTATTGCAATTTTCATCCTTGTTTCCGCCTTTCTTGTTTTAAAATAGTTTTTAGTTTGTCGTGACTTTCCGAACGCCCTTACTGTTTTGTCTTCCGAAAGTAATTCAAACCTCAATAACTTTATGTCCCGCTGCCCTTATCAGCCGATTCATTATCGCCATACCCAGACCCTCGTCCTCAAAGGCACGGATGTACATATATTCTATGTTTTTTTCATCCATTTCCCTTAAGCACCTAAAAAGGTTGCGGGCAGCATCCTCATAAGTATTTCCCAAAGAACTTACCACATCCGCGGTATATTTTTCAACCTCCGCATCCATACATATGACTGCCGAGGCTTCGCCTTTTAAGGCATGGGCCCTGCATTCGCTGTTTATCCTTTCTATACTGCCCTGCTCCCCGCCCCTTACAATAAAAAGCTCGCCTTTGGGGGCATAATGTTTATATTTCATGCCGGGAGCTTTGGGTTTTGTGCCCTCCTCCAGCTCGGCTCCGTTCACATTCGGGTCTATAAGCACCCTTCCGATTATCTCCTCGAGCCGCGCATGTGAAATAAAGCCGGGGCGGAGCAGTACCGGAATTTCCCCCGTCATATCTACTATCGTGGACTCAAGGCCTATCCCTACGTCTCCCCCGTCTATGATGAGCGGTATCTTTCCGTTAAGATCCTCGTAGACGTGAGAAGCATTAGTGCAGCTTGGCCTTCCCGAGGCGTTTGCGCTCGGAGCGGCGATATAGCCCCCGGAGGCTTTGATGAAATTTAAGGCTATCTTATTTACCGGCATGCGCACCGCTACTGTATCCAGTCCCCCCGTTGTCTCCGCGGGAACCCTTTTATCTTTATTAAAGATCATCGTAAGAGGGCCGGGCCAGAACTTCTTAGCCAGCAGCTTCGCCTTTTCCGGAATATCCTTAACTATCGGCTTTAGAGCCTCAAGCTCTGCGATATGTACTATTAAAGGATTGTCCGAGGGGCGTCCCTTTGCGGCGTATATCTTTTTTGAGGAAAGGGGATTAAGCGCGTCTCCCGCAAGGCCGTATACTGTTTCCGTCGGTATAGCCACCAGGCCTCCGCTTTTAATAATTTCTCCGGCCTTTGCCATCAGGGCGGCGTCCCTGCCGTCTCCATATGCCTTTTCTATCTCTGTTAAATAGAGGCTGCTCATTGTCATGGACCCTTTTCGTTATGAGTTGCCAAGGTAGCGGCCTATGACATCCCAGGCGCTCTTATCCTCGAGCCCCAGCTTCCAGAAACCGACTCCTGCAAGATCGCTGCCTGCCGTCACATTGAGTTTTAATTCCATGGAAGCGTCGTCCTCGAGCCAGACATAATATTTCGAGCCGCCGCTTTCAAATTCCGCATAGCTGCAGCCGTACCCGTCGTTCCAGGCCAGGCTTCCGCCGTGATCGACAACAAAGCTCTTTGCCTCATCCATTCCGACGGTCTTAAAATTGGCATTTCCGCCGCTCTCTTCCCAGATCCTGCTGTAAAAAGGTATGATGTTTATAACTCTGGACGCCGGAACATCCTCCAATGTCTTATTTATACCCTTGGTCACGAATTCTATGGAGGAATTCGGTCCCACCTGGGAGGTGTTCTCATCATAGCTCATTATCAGCACATAATCGGCGTACTCCGCCTGAACATCCCTTCTGTAGTGCTCCGAATAGGTCTCAGGCACGTAGTTGTCCACCGAAAGAGCAAGATTTTCCTTATGAGTCAGGAGCGAAAGCTCCCTTATAAACTGCGCAAAATCATCTCCGGTTTCGGCCGGGAGCTGCTCAAAATCGATGTTTATCCCGTCCAGTCCTACCTCCTTGGCCGCAAGGACCAGTTCGTTTTCCAGATTTTTCCTGAAGGACGTATGGGACAGAACGGAGTCGGTGCCTTCTGCGGTAGAAAAGTCAGAATTATTAAAGTTGTCGACTACACCCCATACCCTTACTCCCGCTGCATGAGCCGTATTAACGTAGTCTGCACTGTCAATGGAGATAATTCCGTTTTCATTTAAGGTGTACCAGGTGGGCGCGATTATATTTATCCCGGGAGACGCCGCAAGCGCCCCGCTTATGCTGTCGTTTGCCTGCGCGCTCATGACCTGGTGAAAACCGAGCGAGATCTTCGAATCGTAATGTATATAAGGAAAATCGCCATCGTCCTCGGCCTTTTTGTTTTCTATGGCTTCGGGGGCCTCCGCGGTCTCTGCCCCGGCCGCAAAATCGATCTTTTCCGTGGTTTCTCCGGCTTCCTCCAGAGCCTTTTCATCCAGCGCATCGGACTCTATATAGCCTGCAAAGCCTTCTCTTTCCACTTTTTGCCAATCGTCGCCCATACCAAGGAGCCTTACCTTGTCGCCCTCTTCAAGCTTTTCTATAATATCCGAGTTTTTTTGAGCCTCAAGCCTGAATTTTGTATTCTTTAATACTTCTACCTCTTTGGGTTCTTCGGTATATATCCATATCCTGTCGGGCTTTTCATAGCTGTACATTGTAGCCGAAATTACGTCCGTCAGTATATTTACCGGGATATACACTTCCTCGCCTTCGTACTTTATACCGTCTTCAGGCGTCCACTGAGTGGTTTTTTCGTGGTCCGTATATAAAAGAAGCTGTTCGTTGGAATCGTAGTAGAAGGTATCGTCGTACTTCTGTGCGAATTCCAGCGGTATACAAAACTCCCCGTCTATCTTTTTAGCCCTCTCCTCCAGATATTCTCCGTCCACAAAGAGCCCTGCCTCATCCTCGGCAATATCAAAATGCTTTGTCATATCCGCTTCGGAGGAAAAATCAAAAAGCCCGCTTCTCGCCGCATAAAAGCCCAGCATAAATAAGATGAGGAGAATTAGAACGATCCCTAAAAACAGGATGATGGCTCTCTTTCCCTCTCTCTTTTTTACGTTCCTCCTGCGACGCTCTCCCCTTTCGTCTGTCCGGGTGCCGCGTCTGTTCTCGTTTCTTCGCCTTCTTAATACGGAAATATCGTCTTCCGGCTCGTCAAATTCATCATCAAAACCGAAATCGCCGCCAAATCCCTTCAAAGCATTTCCTCCGATCTCAAAAATTTCCTTCGATATTTTACCATAAAAGTAATGCACCGACCACTTGACTTTGGGGCGCCTGTGTAAAGGCTTCGGCCGGTGCATATACCTTCGTGATGTTATCCTATTCCTCACAGACCTTGTCGTACCTGATCTGGGACAGCTCTCCGTATTCATCGTCTACATAGTCGGGCATATAAGTATCCTTATTTTCCCTGACCGATACGGCGTCGACGATCTCATCGGGTGTGGCGGGCTCTTTGTTTAAATAAAGCTTTACTCCGTCCTGAGCATATTTCGTCAGCTTCAACAAAAGAGTGAGGTCTTCGAAACTGTAAATATCCCTTCCTCCTTTCCAGGCTTTCCGGCGCCGGCCGCTTTTAGAGATGAACAAACGAAAAGCCTCCTGCAGCATACGTCATTTTGCCTGCTGCGCGCCTGTAACCTTTTTATTGAGGAATACGTGTCGTATATTTGAAATTTCGATTTTGGGAAAAGAAATTGAAAGGCTTAAATATTGAATCACTTATATCCCGTGAGGTAGAATAATGCCTTATTGTTTTGATAATTTTGTTTGGGAAAAATCCTGATTATCTTTAGGATAATGATCTGCCTTAGAATACTTCACGTATTCCCTTGCAGGAGATTATATTATTGTGTACCTTCAATTGCAATAGTTTTATTAAAAAAATATTATTTTTTTATATATAAATGCTCATAACTCTTGACTTCAAGCAGTTCTTGGAATAAATTTATCCCATAAAAAATTTGAAGAATATGGTATTTGGAGCATTTGAATGAAGATAGAGAGAGTTAATGACCATCAGATTCGCTGCACCCTTACTAAGGCGGATCTCGATATAAGAAATCTGAAGCTCAGCGAGCTGGCATACGGGACCGATAAGGCCAAAAGCCTGTTCAGGGATATGCTGCACGAGGCTTCCAGGCTTTACGGCTTCGAAGCAGAGGACATTCCCCTTATGATAGAGGCGATCCCGCTTCCCGGCGGTACGGTAGTGCTTATTATTTCAAAGGTTGAGGATCCCGAGGAGCTGGATACAAGATTTTCCAAATTCGCTCCCGATCTGCGTTCCGGCGAAACCTCCGAGCCTGAAAACGTGGCTCTTTCCGGCGCAGAGGATTCTGCAAAGATAAGCACTCGGCTCTATAAATTTTCCGATCTCGACGATGCTATAAGGGCTTCTCACCAGATCGTCTACAGGACGAGCGTGGACAGCTCCCTCTATAAAAATGACGGAGCATTTTATCTTATGATAAAGGATAACGGTGACACGGTGAATTACAATAAGGTTGCAAATATGCTGACAGAGTACGCCGAGTCCGAACAGTCCAACCCTTCAGGAATACTCATATTCAAAAAGAAAGCGGAGACCCTCATCGAGGACAACGCACTGGACAATCTCTCGAAAATATAATTTTTAACGAAAATAAAACCGGCCTTCCTGAATTTACGGGAAGACCGGTATTTTTTACTGTTGATTAGGAATGAGCTCTGTCTTATTTCCCATATAGGGCTGCAGCACCTTCGGAATTGCTACGCTGCCGTCTTCTCTTAAATTATTCTCAAGGAAGGCAATAAGCATTCTCGGCGGGGCAACCACCGTATTATTCAAGGTATGGGCAAGGTAGTTTCCTTTTTCACCTTTTATCCTTATCCGAAGCCTTCTTGCCTGGGCATCTCCGAGATTAGAGCAGCTTCCAACCTCAAAATACTTCTTCTGACGAGGGCTCCAGGCCTCAACATCGCAGGACTTCACCTTAAGGTCAGCCAAATCTCCCGAGCAGCACTCCAGCGTACGTACCGGAATATCCAGCGAACGGAACAGATCCACGGTATTCTTCCAGAGCTTATCATACCAGAACATCGAATCCTCGGGCTTGCAGACAACGATCATCTCCTGCTTTTCGAACTGATGTATCCTGTAAACACCTCTTTCCTCTATGCCGTGGGCTCCCTTTTCCTTTCTGAAGCAGGGTGAATAGCTGGTCAGGGTCTGGGGAAGCTTCTCCTCCGGGATGATCTGGTCAATGAAACGCCCGATCATCGAGTGCTCCGAAGTACCTATGAGATAGAGATCCTCTCCCTCAATCTTATACATCATAGCGTCCATTTCGGGGAAGCTCATAACTCCCTCTACCACATTGCCGTGAATCATAAAAGGAGGAATAACGTAGGTAAAGCCTCTGTCTATCATAAAATCTCTGGCATAGGATATAACCGCGGAATGGAGTCTCGCTATATCTCCAATGAGATAATAAAAACCGTTTCCGGCAACCCTTCCCGCAGCCTCCATATCTATTCCGCCGAAGCTTGCCATAATATCCGTGTGGTAAGGTATCTCAAAATCCGGAACCAACGGCTCTCCGAATTTCTCTATCTCCTGATTTTCGCTGTCATCCTTCCCTATAGGCACCGAAGGGTCTATTATCTGGGGAATGGTATACATTATTTTCTGTATCTTTTCTGAAAGCTCCGAATACTCCTTATCGAGCTCGGCAACTCTCTCGGAATTTTTCGAAACCTTTGCCTTGGCTTCTTCCGCCTCTTCCTTCTTTCCCTGGGACATCAGCGCGCCAATCTCCTTGGAGATCTTGTTTCTTTCAGCCTTAAGGCTGTCGACTTCCTGCTGGGCGGCTCTGCGCTTTGCGTCCATGGCAATAACTTCGTCTACAAGGGGCAGCTTGGAATCCTGAAACTTCTTTTTGATATTTTCTTTTACAAGCTCCGGATTTTCCCTGACAAACTTTATATCTAACATGGTCTCTCTCCTTACTTTACGTAATATTTTTAAATTTACCAATTTTACGAGTTATCATTCTATATCAATACAAATTACTTTGCAAGCGTGGCCTTAATTGCTATAATATATTTACTGCAAAACTCCGGTCAGCCGGAGCGTTTAGTTACTGCATAATAGATTTAGGTAAAGGAAAGGCAGAATAATTGAGAGAGATAAAGGTTTCGGAAATAACCGACAAGATCAAAAATATGTGCATTGACGTCAATCTCAATCTTTCCGATGATATGAGATCGGCGCTTAAAGAGGCTTCGCAGGAGGAGGACTCCGAGCTTGGAAAGCACATACTTAAGCAACTGGAAAAAAATCTCGAGATTGCTTCTTCCGAAAATATCCCTATCTGTCAGGATACCGGTATGGCCGTGATCTTTCTGGAGATCGGGCAGGACGTTCATTTAACCGGCGGCTCTTTGGAAGCTGCCATTAATGAAGGTGTCAGACAGGGCTATACAGAGGGGTATCTCAGAAAATCCGTTGTCAGCGACCCTCTTATCCGAAAAAATACCGGGGATAACACTCCTGCGGTAATCCATGAAAAGATCGTGGATGGGGATAAAATTAAGATAACTTTGGCTCCCAAGGGCTTCGGAAGCGAAAATATGAGCAGGGTATTCATGCTTAAACCTGCAGAGGGGATCGAGGGAGTAAAAAATGCAGTCCTTACGGCTGTTAAGGATGCGGGTCCCAATGCCTGCCCTCCCATGGTTGTAGGAGTGGGTATAGGCGGAGACTTTGAAAAGTGCGCCATCCTTGCAAAGCTGGCTCTGACAAGAAAAGTCAACGAAAGCTCAGAAATACAGTATGTAGCCGAGCTTGAAGAGGAGCTTAAGGAAAAGATAAACAATACAGGCATAGGTCCCGGGGGACTGGGAGGAAAAACCACCTGTCTTGCGGTAAATATCAATACTTATCCTACACATATTGCGGGACTGCCGGTAGCGGTAAATATCTGCTGCCATGTAAACCGCCATATTTCATGTATTGTTTAGGATGTTTTCAAGGTCAAGAGCACTTCGTGCTCTTATCTGATAAAAGCTATGATTTATTCAAGCAAGCTTGAAAATCATAGCTTTCATCAGAAAGGTGCTAAAGCACCTCCTGACCTTAGCATATTAAAGCTATATTTTGAGTATACTTATCAACACTTTATCAACATGTTGTGGATAAAACGGAAGGGCATATGGAGATCAAATTAACCTCACCTATAGAAAAATCAAGGCTTTCAGAGCTTAGAGCCGGAGATATGGTAAGTATCTCGGGTACAATATATACCGCCAGGGATGCGGCGCATAAACGCATGGAGGAGGCTCTCTCCTCCGGAAAAGATTTACCCTTTGACATTAAGGGCAACATTATTTATTACATGGGTCCCTCTCCCGCAAGGGAAGGGCAGGTCATCGGTTCGGCCGGACCCACTACAGCCAGCAGGATGGACAAATATACTCCCAAACTCCTGGATCTGGGGCTTGCTGCAATGATTGGCAAGGGAAAGCGTACCCCCGAAGTCCATGAAGCCATAATCAGAAACGGCGCAGTTTATTTTGCCGCAATAGGCGGAGCCGGAGCCCTGCTTTCAAAATGTATTAAGGAATGTGAGGTAATCGCCTACGAAGATCTCGGCACCGAAGCCATAAGAAAGCTCAGAGTGGAAGATTTCCCCTGCATTGTGGTCATTGATTCTACCGGAGAAGATTTGTACCTGAAATGATTTATACCTGATATTATTTCTACTTGCAATGATTCCAAACTATGGGTAAAATGGCAGGGTACAGATGAATTTTTGAACGGAGGTAAAATCGAATGGCTATAGATAAAAATACCGCTATCGGCGAACTTTTGCAGGTAAAACCCCAGGCCGCGCCTCTTCTTATGGAGATCGGGATGCATTGTCTGGGCTGTCCCGCTTCACAGGGAGAGACTATCGAGGAGGCTGCAATGGTTCACGGACTCGACGCTGATGATCTGGTTGCAGAAATCAACGCAATAAAGTAAAATAGAA
>CAMNBW010000014.1 GCA_946533525.1 uncultured Lachnospiraceae bacterium | reverse complement strand
AACTATTGCACCATGGCGACATTGGTTTCCAAACGGTAATTGCTGTAATCGAGGGAGAAATTCGGGTTGTAATAGGGGTCTCCCTTTTCCAGCTCCTTCTTCCACTTATTTCTGAACCTCTCTGCCTCTGCATCGTAGCGCCTGGCCCTGTCAGCAGAGGAGCCGTCCGTATCATTGCCCCGGGATGCGGACTCGTAATGGAAAAGCTCCGCAAAGGGGGTAAATATATTAAGTCTTCCCATCTGCCTCAGTCTCAGGCAGAAATCCACGTCGTTTAGGGCCACCTCAAAGGATTCGTCAAAGCCTCCGACCGCATCGAAGTCATCCCGGCTCACCATAAGGCAGGCCCCCGTGACTGCCGAAACATCCTGGGCGTACCATAGCCTTCCCATATATCCGAGATTGTCCTTGGAGAGCCCGTAATGGGTATGCCCTGCAGTCCTGTGGGCTCCAAGGCCGATGACAATGCCCGCGTGCTGTATGGAATAATCCTCGTAATAAAGCTTGCAGCCTGCGGCTCCCACATCCTCCCTCTGAACATACATGAGAAGCTCTTCCATCCAGTCTCTCGTGATGACCTCCGTGTCATTATTTAATAACAGAAGATATTTTCCGTCAGAATTTGCGGCTCCGAAATTGATAAGCCTCGAGAAGTTAAAGCTTCCGGCCTCCTTCGGCTTATACTCCACTACCCTGACTGCGGGTATGTCCTCAAGCAGCCTGTAATAATCAAAGGTCTCCTGCTGACGGCTGTTATTTTCCACTACGACTATCTCGTAATTATCGTAGGAGGATCTGGTGATTATGGAATTGATGCACCTCTTAAGGTCCTCCGCATGGTCGCAGCTTGGAATTATAATACTTATCTTCGCCTTCTCCCTGATGGCATACCTTATCCTGAAAATAGTGGCAAAGGCCTTGGTGCTCTCTATCTCATATCCCTCAAAGCCTTTGGAGGTAAGATAGGACCCCACAGCCCTCTTGGCCGCCTCTATCGCATAGGTCTTCGCATTTATATCCGCCGCCGTGGAGCCCTCGTGGCTCCTCCAGTAATAAAGTATCCTGGGGACATGCTCCACCCTCTTTGCCTTTGCGGTAAGCCTCAGGATCATATCGTGGTCCTGAGCCCCGTCACATTCGCTTCTGAAGCGCCCGACCTCGTCCGCCAGGCTCTTTTTGAATACGGAGAAGTGGCAGATGTAGTTATTGGCGCACAGATTGTCTATGGCGAATTCAGGCTTAAAGTGCAGGGTGATCATGTTGTTTATGGACTCTCCCTTAAAGGTCGCCTCGTCGCAGTAGATAAAATCCGCGCCGGTCTCTTCGATACGCTGCATATAATAAAAGAGAGCCGAGGGATGCAGAAGATCGTCGTGGTCGCAAAGCCCGATATAGTCTCCCTCTACGAGATCAAAGCACTCATTTGTATTCCCTGATATGCCCTGGTTTTCTATCTTCTTATAGGAAATCCTGCACTTGCCCGTCGGACTTTCCACCGCATCCTTTTCCATGTATTCGGCGACTATCCTTCCCACCTCGGGGTGCTCTGCGTCCGAGCCGTCGGCCAGGACAAGCTGCCAGCCCGAATAGGTCTGACCCGTAATGCTCTCTATCATTTCCCTCAGAAACTTCTCGGGAGTGTTGTAAAGGGGTACCAGTATGGAAAAAACATGCCTTTCCTTAAACTCATATCCCTCCTGGCTGCGCCTGGTCTCGCTGTCCGGAAGGGACTGTGTTCCGAAACGCTTGTAGGCGTTCATCTCCACCCTCTTGGACTTGAGCTTTTCCAGCACGTTCCTTAAGTTTCCATACCGCTTTACCCTTATAACGGCGTTTTTAAATCTCGCCCAGGCGTTCCTGAAGGGCTTGATCAGCTTAAAGAGAAAGGATTTCTTAAGGAGATCCAGTTTCCTTTGCAGCTCGGCTTTGTCTTCCTCCACCCTGACGAGCTCCTTCGTAAGCTCCTCGTTTTTCTTTACTTCCTTTTCGTATAAGCCCTTATAATATTGCTCTAAGCCTGGCTCTTCTCTATCCGGCATATGTCCTCCCGACAGTAACCTTTGTTGGTATTATTTTTAATAAGTGCGAGCGTAACGGCATATACCCCCTCTTCAAGCTCGCCCGAAACTATTTTGGCCTCAAATCCGGCCAGGAGCAGCCCCTTCCTGCCAAAGACCTCCGAAACATCCTCCCGGTATGTGTCAAATGCCCTGACCCTGTAGCTTTTATTCCCGCCCTTTAAAATAAGTCTCTTTTCATAGTCGAAGCCCTTTGAGCCGTCAATAAAAGCCCAGCCCCTTATATCAAAGAAATTCCCGTTGCCCAGTTCGTCATTTAACTCATAGCCGCAGTAATCCACGGCAAATTTGAGCTTCCCGTCCTTCTCCCCCGAGGCCTTAAGATTATACTTGCCCGTATACTCCTCCGGCCTGCTCAAAGGCACCGCCCTGCCCGGCAGCACCACGTTAATGCCGTAGTCGAGATCGGTCTGGGTAAGATTGGGGGAATAAAAGGGATCCCCTCCCATAAGGAAATCTCCGAAATGTCTGTAAAACATCTCTCTTTCCCCAAGGAGCCGCCTCATCTTCCGCTCCGAAGCAGCATCCCTCCCCCTGGTGGCTCCCTCGTGATGGATAAGGTAAAGGCTGTTTAAGCATACATTGCTCAAACCGTGAACCAGAAGCCTTACGCAAAGCTCAGTATCGGTATAACCCACCGCATAGGCCTCATCAAAGCCCTCTATCTTTTCAAAGACCTCCCGCCTCAACATCATGCAGGCTCCCGTTACCGAGAGCATATTAATATCCCGGGTATTTACGCCGTGATAATACTCTTCTTCGTCGCTGTAGCCGTTCAGCTTGTGCGACGGCCCGCTCTTAAGAAGGGTGACCCCCGCATGCTGGATGGTAACTCCGTCCGGGTAAAGAAGCTTTATTCCCACCGCCCCGACATGAGGGCGGGCTGCAGCCTCCATCATGGGCTTCAGGAAATTCATTCCCTCCGGGATCTCTATATCATCATTTAAAAACAGTAGATATTTATTCTCCGGATATTTCTCCGCCATCAGGGCTGCCCCAATGTTATTGAGTCTTGAATATACGAATTCGCACTTCTCATAAGTGTATTTAAAATCGTACTTTTCCGCGAGAACTTCAAGTTTTAAGCGGTTTTCCTGACTGCTTCCGTTATCTACTACGGATATATTTAAACTGACCCCTTCTTCCCTTTCGCTGCGCCTTAAACCTGACAGACAGGTCTCCAACTGGGAGGGATTGTCCTTAGAAAGAATAACGCACGTTACTCCTCCATAAACCTCTTCATTTTTTTCCGAAGCCCCGCCTCCCCCTTCCGGGCCGGCCTCCTTGTCCTCTTCATATTCTATATCCCCATCGGCATAGGTATGATAGAGCACCTCCGGTATATGCAGAACCTCCCCCGCATCCAGCAGGCATTCTCTCAAAAACTCCGCACTGCCGTACTCGTATCCCGATGTACGCTTATCCCCCGGCTCCTCTGCTTCCCCGTAGGCTATCCCGAATTTAGCCGCGGTCTTCTGTGCCAACTCATGGGAAACCAGGGTAAGGGCTCCGGGATAGTAGAAGCTGCGCAGGGTATCCGGTGAAAAATCCGGCTTAAAGAAGGGATCCCGCCTCCTGCTGTTTAAGACTCCCCGGCCCGTAAAGCGTCTCAAGGCCTCCGCCATACCTCCGGACTGGGTCGTATCTATAACATCCTCGTCGAAATACACGGCATCATACCTGATCCCGGCCATTGCCTTTTTGACCCTTGTGGCAAAGCCGTTCGCCCTGACACCCTCTTTAAGCTCAAAGAACTCATAAATATCGGAAAGCTCGTCCATGGCCTCCTGCTCCCCCTTAAAGCCTCCGGAGTGAGCGTATTGCTTTGGCTCGTTCTCTTCTATCCAATATCTGTAGGTGTCCTCGTACATATCAATGCATTCAAGATATTCGCGCCTGTTCATCCTAAATCCTACAGCTTAACCTTATTATATTTCTGTCCCTCTTCGGGAGCCTTGCGTCTGGCCATGAAGCCCTTGCGCTCCTTCTCCTTTTCGGCCCTGTCCCTGTACTTTACCAGGGAGGTTACAGGCCCGAAAAACCTCTCCTCCAAAACCCCTATCTCATAGACAAAGGAGACCGTGCTGCCGGCCCAGGTATTGCTTACCAGAAACTGGGGATCCGCAGTATCAAAATAGACCACCCCATCGTCCAGGATACTGCCGTTGGTCAGAAGCTCCGCATCCTTGCCGTTTACGGTAAAGCTTAAGACCTTTATCATACAGGGGTATTCCGTGGGATCGATCCTTAAGGCCACACAGTTTCTCGGGATCACGGTCTCGAAGCTGACTATATCGCCATCCTCCACATCAGCGCCTATATAGCGGACGTCCTTTTCGTCGAAGCCGCCTCCCGTATCGGTGTAGAGCTTGACCCTCTCAGGGTGGTCAACCAGCCCTCCCAGACGTACCGCCCTCTCCCTTGGAATATTATTCCTTCCGAAAATGGAATTTAAGGTAACGAGAGTGAAGCGGTCTCCGGCTATATATCTTTGAAACGTACTTTCCATACGTTTAAATATGGCTCTTTCTTCCTTGGTAATGTCCGCAAGGGCGAAGGGATCCAGCTCTCCGAAGGCGTTTCCCCCAGATGCCTTAAGGTAATAGTGAAGCGCCCTGTAAATTACATATTTAACCGGGATAGGAAAGTCAAAGGTCCACTCGTAATCTATAACATTCCACTTGTTATTTATTATTATATTGGAGAAAATGAGATCGATATTCGTCACCGTCATGCATTTCTCCCCCTCCGGCAGCTTGACGGCGCCGAAGACCCTTCTGAATTCCTGGGTCTCTGAATAGTCTTCGCCGGCTAAGCGGTTCAACATGTCTATATATTTTCGGAGCATCACCTGCGCCCCGTTTAAATTCCTCACCGCTGTCAGTCCGTCGAAGGCCTCTGCCAGGGTCTTCCCCTCCAGGTACTCGAACTCGAGCCCCTTAAATTCCCCGTCTTCATCCATTACCGTCCTGCATGTGTTCGGCGCCAGGTCCGTCCCCGCATAGCTCTCCCTCTGGCTTAAATAATGCTTCTGCATTATCTGAAGGTGCTGAACCGCCTCCTCTGTGCAGGGATATTTCATGACCCGCCTGTCTCCGAGCAGGCCCTCAACAATATCCGTCCTTATCGCAAACTTAAGGTCTCTCTCGTTGGAGTGCTTGGAATAGATCACCTTAACTCCGCTTTTTATAAGAGTACCCTTCTGCGCATCGGTCCCGACTCCCATCTCCACCAGAAAGGAATTGGAAAGCTCGCCGAACATCCCGCTTTCCACCGCGGAATCCATGGCGTCGTTTTCCGAAAACAGCCTGAGCCTGTCCGTATCGAAGTTGAAGCTGTAATCGGTAAGCTCCCCCTTAAAAGGGAGTCTCTCATCGGAATATATGCTCACCGGCAGCTTGTAATCGGGATAGGGATACATGAACCGGGTACAAAGACCGTTCCTCTCCGCCAGCTCAATAAGCTCTTTTTTCGAGAATGTCCGAACCTTTCCCGTGTCCCGGTAGCCTTCGATGCCGTCATAATATCCGCCGGTATGATCCTCTCTGGCCCCGGCGAAATATTTCATACCGTACTTATTCTCTATGGCCGCGATTATCCGGCCCTCCTCAGCCAGCTTGCCTTTTAATATCTCAAGCATCCTGTCGAAGGGATATTCATCATCAATATACGAGCCCGAGTATTCCAATACACCTATGAGAAGAATGTAATCATATTTCTCCTGAAGCTTTTTTTCTATGTCCTGAAAATTTCCTACCTTTATCTCCAGGTTCTCATAGTTGTTGCGAACAGCGTTGATAAGGCTTCTTCTCTTGGAAAGCTCTATGGAGGTCACATGGCCGGCCTTTCTCGCCAGTGCACCGCTTATGGCTCCGCAGCCCGCTCCCACCTCGAGCACGCTGTCATTCTTTGTGATGGGAAGAAAATCCACGATATTCTCCCTGATATGCGAAAGATGATACAGAATATTCCAGCTTCTCTTTTCTGCTATGACACGGTTATACTCCTCCGGCTCCCTGGTCCGCACGATCTGCAGGAGCATATCCTCCGCAACGCCCTCGCTGTAGAGATCCCGTCCCGAATAAGAGCTTAAATCCAGTGTGACCTTGTCTATCTTTCTCTTCTCTTTTCCTGATCTTCTTATCCTGTTCGCCATCCGGATCTATTCCTTTTCGATGATTACCTCGCTCCCACAGTCATAGTAGCCCACCGTATCGTGGGAGGAAACCACGGTAATGTTAAATATGTCATACATCCTGCTGTAGACGGTAAATTCTCCGTTCCTGTAGCCGGTAACTCCGAGGGAGATAAGGTACTCTCCGCCCTGGAGGCTCATATCCTGGGTAAAGGTCACGTTCAGGACATCCCCGGCTTCAGGGGTTCCGGTATCGAGCTTTTCAAACATCGTGTTGGTGCCCGTGATCTCCACTCCCAGCCTGTTCTTAAAAGACAGGGCTATTATCGGCTCTGACACCCTCTCGTTAAAGGCCACCTTCACCTTCACGGTAAAGCTGTCTCCCTTTATTATGGTATTGGTGATGGTGCCGCTGTTATCTATACAGCAAAAGTCCACTATATCCGCCATGCCGTTTCCATAGACATCTGCAGTGGGATTTAAGACCATACGGCTCTGCCACTTGCCCTGAAGCTTATCCTGGCCGTCCTTAGCTCCCTTGCCCCTGCCTATGAGCTGGCTCCTGTCGGAATCCAACTGATGCACCAGCACCTTCTTATACATATCTATCATGTCCTTGGAGCTGCCCTCGGCGAGCTTAACGCCCTTGTCCAAAAGCATTACCCTGTCGCAGTACTTGTTTATACTGGAAAGGTCGTGGCTCACAAAGATAATGGTCTTTCCCTTGCTCTTGAATTCCTCGAATTTATGGTAGCACTTATTCTGGAAAAATACATCTCCCACCGACAGCGCCTCGTCCACTATAAGAATCTCCGGGTCTATATTTATTGCAACGGCAAAAGCAAGACGCACGAACATACCGCTGGAATAGGTCTTGACCTTCTGGTAGACAAATTCTCCTATATCCGCAAACTCGAGTATCTTATCTAGCCTTGAATCTATCTCCGCCTTGGAAAAGCCTATCATTGTCCCGTTCAGGTAAATATTCTCTATCCCGGTAAACTCCATGTTAAAGCCGGCTCCCAGCTCCAAAAGGGCGGAAATGCGGCCGTTTATCGTGACCTGACCCGAAGTGGGATTTAAAACTCCTGTGATGATCTTTAAAAGGGTGGACTTTCCTGAGCCGTTGGTCCCTATGATACCTACAGTCTCACCCCTTTTTACCTTCAGGGAGACATCCTTTAAGGCGTAGTGTTCCTTATAGAGCTTTCGCCCTCCTGAGAAACCCAGAGCCTCCCGGATGCGGTCCCTTCTGTGGTCATAGAGCTTATAGACCTTATTCAGCTTGTCTACGTTAATTACAATATCTTCCATTACAATACATCCGCAAAATGTACTTTTAATCTCTTAAATATCAACGCCCCGAAAATAAACGTGAATACCGTGAATATCCAGAAATATGCCGTGGAATAAAAATGCTCCCAAAACCACATCTTATCGAGAAGCGCCATCCTGAAGCCATCCACCACATAGTAGACCGGATTTAGCTTGAAGATGAAATACCAGGGCTTACTAAGATACTCCAGATGCCACATTATAGGGGTGACCCAAACTCCCACCTGCAGCATTATGCCGATGATCTGTCCAAGATCCCTGAAGAACACGACTATTGAGCAGGTGATGTAGCTCAGTCCCAGCACCAGTAAGAACGTACACATGGAAAAATAGGGAAGCTGCAGCCAGTAGAGCGTGGGATAATATCCGTTCAGGATAAGCAGCAGCATCGTAACAATACACAAAAATATATGGATAAAAAAAGAGGAAAGCACCTTTATGATAGGCAGTATGCTTATCTTAAAAACCACCTTCTTTACGAGATACTCATAGGAAAGAAGGGCGCTGGTTCCCTGCCCCCAGGCTTCCGAAAAGAAAAACCACGGCACTATGCCGCATATCAGCCATAAAACGAACGGATACCCCGTCTCCCCGGTCATATCCGTCCTCCCGCCTACGGTGAACACAAACCAATACACCAGCACGGTAACAACGGGCTGAACAAAGGCCCAGGCTATACCCAGATAGGAGCCCGCATATTTCGAGCGGAAATCATTTTTCGCCAGCCGCCAGATAAGCTCCCTGTTCTGCCAAAGCTCCTGGGGAAGCTGCACTATCCTGTCGTAGGCGTATGCAAAACCCAGATAAGCGGCGTCAAAAAGACAGCAGGAGATAATCTTTTTTATAACCTCCTGCGTCGGATCCGCCAGCGGATTGTGATGAAAGATGATATAGAAATTCGCAGCGGCAATTACAAGGAAGACCGCCAGCAATACCTTTTTCTTCTTTGTCATTTAATGCCGCGCTCTTTCTTGTATTCTTCAAAGGACTGCCAGTTCCGGTCACGCTCGTTCACGTTGTACTCCGCGGGCGCAACCTTATCCGGCCACTCTATGCCGATGGCGGGATCGTTATACCGCAGTCCGCCGTCGTCCCCGGCATGGTAAAAATCGGTACACTTATAAGCAAACTCCGCTATGTCCGATATAACAAGAAAACCGTGGGCAAAGCCCTTGGGTATGTAAAACATCTTCTTATTCTCTGCGCTTAAGGTAAGGCCGAACCATTTGCCGAAGGTTTTGGAACCCTCACGCAGATCCACGGCTACGTCGTATACCTCTCCCCTGATGACTCTGACCAGCTTGCCCTGGGGGAAATTCTTCTGAAAATGCATTCCCCGCAAAACCCCTCTGGTGGAAGAGGACTGGTTGTCCTGCACAAAAACCTCGTCGATACCGGCTTCTTTAAAGTCGTTATAATTATATGTCTCCATGAAATACCCGCGCTCATCCCCGTGAACCGCAGGCGTAATAACTTTCAATCCTTCGATCTCGCAAGTCTCAACACTGATCTGCCCCATTGCACTCTCCGTTCCTATAACCCGTAATTAATGTCCAGATCCACATTGCCTGTAACGCCGTCAACACTGCCCTTTGAAGTATACTGCCAGCAATCGCATCTGATCCCCGGCTCGCTTGCCTTATACCTCGCAAGCCACAGCTTCCAGTCACCCAGCGCCGCGCTGTCGATCTTTGTCTCATACCATCGTTTATTCAGGTAAACACCTGCACTGTACCCCGCATTTTCAAGCGTCCTGCAAAATGCATTAATGATCTCCGTCCTCGTACCGGGATCCACCCCGTCTGCCCGTCCTCCCGAGCTCTCCACGTCCATGAATACCGGAAGCTGCAGATCCTCTTTACTTACAAGGGTAGTTACTGCGCTTGCCTCCTCTACCGCCTCTGTGACGTTTACGGCCTGGGTGAAGAAATAAACTCCTATCTTCATCCCCGCGGCCTTCGCTCCCTGAAGGTTTTTCATGAAATAGGGATCCACTACCAGCACTCCCGAAGACGAGCCTCTGTAGCCTATCCTTATTATCGCAAATTCAATTCCCGAGGCCCGGACATCCTCCCAGTTGATGTCCTTATTATATTTTGAAACATCGATTCCGATGCTTCCGTTTCCGATATTTACCTGCTCCTGACTGAAAGGCTCAGTCTCTTCCTCTGCCTCTTCAAAAACCTCGGTATCCTCGGCTTCGACGTCTATCTCATCTTCCGTATAGACCTCGGCCTCGATATTGACCAGAGGAGTAAAGCTGATCTCCTCCCGCACACGGACCCTGACCTCGTCGCCGACCTGCACTCCATTGTCGTTAAAGAGTCTGACCCCGTATTCCCCGCTGACAAGGTCGGAGGCATATATGACTCCGTCTTTGTCAAAGTCCTCGCACACAAATTCCTCTTCCGGTCCTTCCACTACGGTGGTAAAACTCCTGCCGGAAACCAGTTTCCCGTCGTCGTCCAGCACAAGCATCTTAAGGTCGTGGTCAACGCTGGAGAGCAGCAGGTTTAAATTGTTGGAGGCCGTTACGAATTCCTCTTTTTCCTCGACGCTTTCAAATTCCGAAAAATCGTCCTTCTCCGTTTCAGCCTTCTCCCCGGATACCGTTTCCTCCGTTTCTTCTTCGGACTTATCCCCGGCTTCCCTGCCTCCTGCCACTCCGGTAAAGTACGCCAGAAGAACCGCGCCCGTCAGGATAATAAGAAGACTTACAGTTGCAATTTTTATCAGAAACTTATATTCCATTGGCTATATCTATAAGATACTGCCCGTACGCCGTTTTCTTAAGAGGCTCGGCCAGCGCGAGCAGCTGCTCCCTGTCGATAAAGCCCCTCTTATATGCTATCTCCTCGATGCAGGATATATATAAGCCCTGCCTTTTCTGGAAGGCCGCCACAAAATCCGCAGCATCCAGAAGCGAATCATGACTGCCGGTATCAAGCCAGGCGAAACCCCGGCCCAGCTTCTCCACATACAGCTCGCCCCGGCTCAGATATTCATTGTTTACACTGGTGATCTCAAGCTCACCTCTAGCCGATGGCCTGACATTTTTTGCGATGTCCACCACCTTGTTATCGTAAAAATAAAGTCCGGGAACCGCATAGTTGGACTTCGGCTTTAAAGGCTTTTCCTCGATGGAAATGGCCCTGTTGTCCTTATCAAATTCCACTACGCCATAATCCCTGGGATTTTTAACGTAATAGCCGAAGATGGTTGCGCCATCTTCACGCTGCTTTGCTTCATGCAGGATTTTGGAAAAATCATGACCGTAAAAAATATTATCTCCAAGAACCATTGCAACGCGGTCATTCCCTATAAAGTCCGCTCCGATTATAAAGGCCTCCGCAAGGCCGTTGGGCTTCGGCTGCTCTGCGTAGCTCATATTGAGCCCGAGCTCATGTCCGTCCCCGAAAAGCTCCTTAAACGCCGGCAGATCTCTGGGCGTCGAAATAATAAGAATATCCCTTATATCCGCAAGCATCAGTATCGAAAGGGGATAGTAGATCATCGGCTTATCATAGACCGGCATCATCTGCTTGGATACCGCCTTGGTAAGAGGATATAATCTGGTTCCGCTTCCTCCCGCTAAAATAATTCCTTTCATAAGTCACTTATCTCCCGGCATACATCTTTTCGTAATATTTCTGGTAATCGCCGCTCGTTACTCCCTTAAGCCACTCTTCGTTTTCAAGATACCACCTGACCGTGCGCTTTATGCCCTCTTCAAAACGGGTCTCCGGCTCCCAGCCCAGCTCTTTCTTTATCTTATCAGGCGCTATCGCATAGCGCTTGTCGTGTCCCTTTCTGTCCGTCACAAAGGTTATGAGCTCATCCTTCACATTCTCCCGCCTCGGGTCGCTCTCCGGCAATATCTCCCTTAAGGTATCCAGGATGATATGGATGATCTCAATATTCTGCTTCTCATTATGACCGCCGATATTGTATTTCTCGCCGATCCTTCCTCCGTTTATGACCATGTCGATCCCCTTGGCGTGATCCTCCACATACAGCCAGTCGCGGACGTTTTTGCCGTCTCCGTAAACCGGCAGCTTCTTTCCCGCCAATGCATTATTGATTATAAGCGGTATGAGCTTTTCCGGGAACTGAAAGGGTCCGTAGTTATTGGAGCAGTTTGTGATCAGCGCGGGGAAATGATATGTATCCACGTAAGACTTTACGAGGAAGTCCGAAGACGCCTTGCTTGCCGAATAAGGGCTGTGAGGATCGTAGGGCGTGGTCTCATAAAAATAATCTGTATCGTTGGAAAGCGAACCGTAAACTTCGTCGGTGGAAACATGCAAAAAGCGCTTTCCCTCCTTAAAGCCTTCGCCCTCAGCCCATGCTTTCTTTGCCGCATTCAGCATGACGCAGGTTCCGAGTACATTGGTCTCCACGAATATCGAGGGATTTTCTATACTCCGATCCACATGGCTTTCCGCAGCAAAGTTCACCACATAGTCCACTTCTTCCTCTTCGAATATTTTATTGACAGCCGCCGCATCCCTTATGTCCGCCTTTACGAAACGGTAATTTTTTCTGTCCGCGACAGACTTTAAATTCTCCAGATTTCCGGCGTAGGTCAACGCGTCCACATTGATGATCCTTATTTCATCGCCATACTTCCCAAACATATAGTGGATAAAATTAGACCCGATAAATCCGGCTCCCCCTGTCACCAGATACGTTTTCATTATATCATGCCTCCCTTTCTTTAGCCAGCGCAGCGTACTTTGCCGCATTTTCCCTGTCGCCCATTATGACGAAACATATATGCAGACCGATAAACGGCAGGCTGTCCCTGTATTTCCCGTTTAACAGCGCCTCCGTTTCAAATGCGGCATTGTAGTACCACATCACCGCTTCCTTATAATCTCTCTTTGTCCTGTAATATTCTCCCAGCTCGAACGCCACCTCCGAAGGTGTGTCGTCGCTTGCGAGCGCCCGGCTTACCGCCCTCATCATGAGCTCCGTCGAATCCAAAAGCCTTGCGGCCTTGGCGACAACCGCAGCGTCTATCATTATAAGCTCGGAATCCTGATCCTTATCCAGTCCGGAGCTGAAATACTTCCCTGCTTCGATAAAATCCTCGTCGGTTCCCGCAACAAAGAGCTCTCTCGCATACATCTTCTTAAGCTTTTTGGACAGTCCCCCGTCCCGGTTTATGATCTTTTGGAAAATCGCAAAATCCCTGTCCTGATGCTCGCTGGTAGGCATATGCTTTATCTTTATATCACTGTCGAATATAACGGGATTAAGCCTTACGGACTCATGCAGCGGATCCTCCCATACAAAAGTCCTTATGCGTTTATAGAGCTTCGGACGCAGCTCTTCGTCATAGTTATAGGTCGTATTGAACATGAGCTGATTGGTGTACCACATCTGCACTATCTCCACCTCCGGCAGCATGGCTTCCTTGAGGCGGGCAAAGGCCGTGAGATTTTCCTCATCGATGACCTCATCTGCATCCGCGCTATAGATATAGTCACAGGTACATTTTGAAAAGGCAAAATTCCTGGCTGCGGCAAAATCATCGTCCCACTTAAAGTCGTATATCTTATCTGTATACTTTGCCGCTATCTTTTTGGTATTATCCTTTGAGCCCGTGTCCACTATGATGATCTCATCCATGATGCTCTTTATACTGTCGAGACATCTTGCAAGAACCTTCTCTTCGTTCCTAACTATCATGCAAAGACTGATCGTAATCATTCGATTACCCCCTTTATGCCTTTATAGAATCAAACCTTCCTTCTTTATATAGCTCCACAAATATTTTCACAAGATCGGGATTTAACTGCTCCCCGGCTATCCTCTCCAGCTCCTTCATAACAACGTCCAGCGGAAGCTGGTTCCTGTACGGCCTCGTAGAATACATTGCATCAAAGGTATCCGCCACGGCGATGATCTGCGCTACCCTGGGTATCTCGTCTCCCTTAAGGCCTCTCGGATAGCCCTTTCCGTCGTACCGTTCATGGTGATAACCGGCTCCGTATGCCAGCTCGGGCTCGAAATTTTCGAAATCCGCCAATATCTCATAGCCCTTCTGCGCGTGGGTCTTCATCTCATCGTATTCCTCGTCGTCCAGGGCTTCGGGCTTATTTAAGATCCTGTCGGGTATACCTATCTTGCCTATGTCATGCAGCAGCGCGATATTGTAATACTGCTCTATCTGTTCATCGCTGCAGCCCAGTTTTTGAGCTATCATCTTTGTATAGGCCGCCACCCTGAAGGAATGGCCGTTCGTGTAAGTATCCTTAATATCGATACATTTTGCGAATGCTCTGGAGAGCTGGCTGATAAGCTTCCTGTCCTCTTCCCTCTTTTTTTCGAGCTGTCTGACCCGATTCCTGAAATACATCCATACAAGTAATGCCACAGCCGCCACGCATATAAGGCCGATGATCACTTTAAGATACATGTATTCAAAAAGTCCCTTTCTCTTCCATTGCAGAGATTATATCATATCAGCCTATATTCAGCAAAATAAAAGGCCGCTTTGCAGCGACCCGTTAAAAAGTGGAGCTTCGGGGACTCGAACCCAGGACCGACCGGTTATGAGCCGGTTGCTCTAACCAACTGAGCTAAAGCTCCATAATATGCAGTTGTTATACGATAAGCCCTTGCATGTCACTATCTTATGTCCTGTGACATGCCATGGGCGATTAGTGACCCGGACGGGAATTGAACCCGTGTTACCGCCGTGAAAGGGCGATGTCTTAACCTCTTGACCACCGGGCCAATTATATGAAGCTCCCCGAGTTGGGCTCGAACCAACAACCCCTCGGTTAACAGCCGAG
>CAMNBW010000013.1 GCA_946533525.1 uncultured Lachnospiraceae bacterium | reverse complement strand
GAGGAGCGGATAAAAAATTCGGGACTTAATTACATAAGCTCCTGCTTCAGGATCAAGGCTATGGACGGAAACTATTACTGGTCCCTTCTGCTGCTTATTTCCGCGGGTCCGGGAAAGGTCATGTCCTGTGAAAGGCGTCTGGACAAAAACATACAGCGGGACCTCCCCTCACTTTTTAATATCCCCTCCTTTGAGTCCGCTGCCGCACCGGAAGGCCTTTTGAATTCCGCCATGCTCTGGGACAATATGGTCGTAAGCAGTGACATTGCCGTATTCTGGAAGGATGCGAACAGGCGCTTCCTGGGAGCTAACCAGTGCTTCCTTAAATATTTCGGCTTAAAAAGCCTGGACGAAATAATAGGGAAGACCGATGAGGATATGAGCTGGCACGTCAATCCCGAGCCCTTCAGGAATGATGAAGAGAGGGTACTTAAGACCGGTGCGCGGCTTTCCAATGTTCCCGGCAAATGCATTGCAAAGGGAGAGATCAGGGATATACTGGCCAGCAAGGGTCCTATATATGACAACGGACGGATCGTCGGCCTCATGGGTTATTTCTTCGACCTCGACAGCTCCGTGAAGCTGAACGACCTGCATGAGAAATATATTCACAGGGATCCAGTGACCGGAACCCTGGATATGCATGGCTTCCTGAACGCCGGATGGTCTTACTTCGACGCCTACGAAAACCGTGGAGCCGACTTTGCTCTTATTGAGTTCAAAATCGCCAATTATGCCGCGCTGAAGGGAACCTACGGTAAGGATTGGGTAGGGCACCTGCTCAAAAAGACGGCGGACCATATCATAAATGTGCTGGGTGTTTCAGGCATCGTTTCCCGTCCCGGCGGCGGTACCTTTATAATCCTTATACAGTTGGGAAGGTCCCCGGAGGTCGAAGAGCTTATCCAAAGGATCCGGGAGGAGGTGCTTAAGATCCGGGAGATTGATCAGCTCCCCTGCACCGTCTACTTACGCCATGGCTATGCCTTCTATTCAGAGGTGGAGGATATCGAAGAGCTTCGCAGACTGGCCAGCAAGCGAATAAAATAACAGAAGAAAAATTTAAACGCCATCAGAACCAGCCTGGTGGCGTTTCAGCTTAATATTATAGCAGGGGCAGTAGGAATCGAACCCACATTAATGGTTTTGGAGACCACCGTTCTACCGTTGAACTATGCCCCTATCTCCTATCGCAAAATAAGCGACTTCCTTTTTATAACACAGACCTTCGGCCTTGTCAAGATTTTGTGTGACCCTGCCGAAATCACCCCTCCTATATTATCTCCATCACATCGGCCACCGATCTGACCCCCATCAGCTCTATCCCTTTATGGTTCTTTACGTCCTTAAGCTGGGCCGCGGGCAGCACCACCTTCTTAAAGCCTAGCCTCGCCGCCTCATTGACACGCAGGTCTATTCCCGTTACGCTTCGCACCTCCCCGCTCAAGCCCACTTCCCCGAAGACCACCATATCTTCGTCGAGCACAATATTTCTGAAGGAGGATACGCAGGCGATTATGATTGCGAGATCGAGGGCCGGCTCATTTATCTTCATGCCCCCGGCAATGTTTAAATAGGCGTCCAGATTATTGAGACGAAGCCCTGCCCTCTTTTCCAATACGGCCAGCAGGAGGTTTAACCTGTTGTAGTCCGTTCCCATGGCCTGGCGCCTGGGGATATTAAAGGCCGTGTCGCACACAAGCGCCTGGATCTCGACCATGATGGGGCGTTTCCCCTCCATGCAGCAGGCCACCACCGAGCCGCTGGCCCCCTTGGGTCTGCCCGAGAGCATGAATTCCGAAGGATTTAGGACCTCCTTAAGCCCCGATTCGCTCATCTCAAAGACCCCTATCTCGTCGGTGGAGCCGAAACGGTTTTTAACGCTTCTTATAATACGGTATGTCCCCTTGGCCTCCCCCTCGAAGTAGAGCACCGTATCCACGATGTGCTCTAAAACCTTGGGGCCGGCCACCGCCCCTTCCTTTGTGACGTGGCCTACTATAAAGATACTTATATTGTTTTCCTTTGCCAGTCTCAAAAGGACGCCCGTGGTCTCCCTTACCTGGGACACCGAGCCCGGAGAGGCGCTTATCTCCTCATTGCACATGGTCTGTATCGAATCTATCACGACACATTCCCGTCTTTCCTTCCTTATTTCATCGCAGATTCGCTCCAGGGAGGTTTCGCAGAATATTTCCAGGGAATCCGAAAAGCTCCCTATGCGCTCGGCGCGCAGGGCTATCTGCCTCAGGGACTCTTCCCCCGATACATATAAAACCTTATGGGAATTATTGCAGAGATTTTGACATACCTGCAAAAGAAGTGTTGATTTACCGATACCCGGGTCTCCGCCGATAAGCATTAGCGACCCCGGCACTATCCCGCCTCCGAGGACCCGGTCCAGCTCTCCAAGACCTGTAACAAGCCTGTCCTCAGCCTCGGTATTTATGGCCGAGAGGGGTTTGGGCGCATTCTCACGCCGATTCTCGCCAACCGATGCGGAAAGCCGGCCTGACCTCGTGCCGGAAGATACGCTTACCTTTTCTTCCACAAAGCTGTTCCAGGTGTGGCAGGCAGGGCACTGCCCCAGCCACTTGGCCGACTCATATCCGCATTCCTGACAGAAAAATACCGTCTTTTGTTTAGACTTCACGGGCAATTTAAACTACCGCCTTCAGACCTTCTTGACCTTAAGCTCGACCTCTCCCTCATTGGCAAGCTCCATGCTTAAGGAAAGCTTTCCTCCAAGGTTCGTCTTCATCTTCCCCACCGGCTTTCCTCCTACAAAGATCTCGTATTCGGAATCGTCCGCAAGGCCTAAGGTGATCTGCGCATCCTTGTCCCCTTCCACAAGACAGGTAATGCCGTCTCCGGTCTCGACGAAGTCATTTACAGAGGTTCCGGGCACCGATTCGTAAACAAAGAGGCCGTTCTTTTCAAGCTTGGTGATCTCATTGAAGGTCTTCACCTTATAAAGGTCTCCCTTGTGCTCGAAGTCCTCCTTCTTGGCTTTGGCGGCAAGTGTATGATCGCCAAAGTTCAATGCTCCCTTCCCGGTGCTCCTGATAAGTTCCTTTACAGCAGACATTTGTTTTCCTCCGCTTCTTTAGAATGTATTCCGGACAGCTTAAGCTCACTGCCCCTTGGTCTTAAAGCTTATCTTATCGTCTGCAACAGTGACTGTCACAGTATCTCCGGCCTTGCAGTTACCCGAAAGTATCTCCTCGGCCAGAGGATTTTCGATCATATTCTGTATGGCACGGCGCAAGGGCCTTGCCCCGAACTTCTTGTCCACGCCCTTCTTTATCACCAGATCCTTGGCCTTCCTCGTTATCTTAAGGGTAAGCTCCAACTGATCTGCGGCCCTCGCCGTAAGCTCCGCGCAAAGCAGGTCCACAACGGCCTTCATATCGTTGGAATCCAGGGCATGGAACACGATTATATCGTCTATCCTGTTTATGAATTCGGGCTTAAAGATCCTCTTGACCTCGTCCATAACGCCCTTCTTCATATCATTATATTCCTTTTTTTCGTCGGCAGCCACATCAAAGCCCAGCTTTTTGGGCTCCACTATCTGCCCTGCGCCGGCGTTCGAGGTCATGATGATTATGGTATTCTTAAAGCTTACCTTCCGTCCCTTTGAATCCGTTATATGGCCGTCGTCCAAAACCTGCAAAAGGACGTTGAACACATCGGGATGCGCCTTTTCTATCTCGTCAAAGAGGACTACCGAATAGGGATTTCTCCTTATCTTCTCGGAGAGCTGTCCCCCCTGATCGTAGCCCACATAGCCCGGAGGCGAGCCTATCATCTTCGCCACGGAATGGGACTCCATGAACTCCGACATATCCACCCTTATAAGGGCATTTTCCGAACCGAAGAGAGCCTCTGCCAGAGCCTTTGAAAGCTCGGTCTTTCCGACTCCCGTAGGACCCAGGAACAAAAATGAACCTGTAGGACGCTTGGGGTCCTTTAGTCCCACCCTGCCTCGCTTTATCGCTTCCGATACCTTTGTAACGGCCTCGTCCTGCCCGACAACCCTCTTATGCAGGGTCTTATCCAGCCTTAAAAGCTTCGCATTCTCCTTCTCGGTAAGCCGGGTCACCGGAATCTTCGTCCAGGTCGCCACGACATCGGCTATATCATTTTCCGTAACCGTCAGGTTCTTTTCGCTGAGCTGCTTGTCATAGCGGTTCTTAAGCCTGTCATACCTGTTCTTCAGCTTTCGTATCTCCCGGCGGAATTCTCCTGCCGACACGAAGTCCCCGTCCTTTATGGCATGCTCCTCAGATTCCTCCATCGAAGCTATTTCCTTCTGAACCGACTCCATGGCA
This sequence comes from uncultured Lachnospiraceae bacterium, assembly GCA_946533525.1. Taxonomy (GTDB): domain Bacteria; phylum Bacillota; class Clostridia; order Lachnospirales; family Lachnospiraceae; genus NK4A144. The sequence goes on along the minus strand of CAMNBW010000013.1, from coordinate 11,006 downwards.
GGGGGCACCGTCATATTGGTCACCCTTAAATGACTGGCCGCCTCGTCCATAACGTCTATCGCCTTATCCGGCAGGAAGCGGTCGTTGATATAGCGGGACGACATTCTAACCGCCGCGTTTACCGCGTCCTCGGATATATTGACCCTGTGATGGTCTTCGTATATCTCCTTGATCCCGTTTAGAATATCGATAGCCTGCGCTTCGGAGGGCTCCTCTACGCTTACGGGCTGAAAACGCCGCTCCAGCGCCGCGTCCTTTTCGATATATTTTCTGTATTCATCTATTGTGGTGGCTCCGATAAGCTGTATCTCCCCGCGGGCCAGAGAGGGCTTTAGGATACTGGACGCATCGATGGCCCCTTCCGCGCCGCCTGCGCCGATAAGGGTATGTATCTCATCCATGAAGAGAAGGACGTTTCCCGCATTTATGACTTCGCTTACGACCCTCTTTATCCTCTCCTCGAACTCTCCCCTGTATTTGCTTCCCGCCACCATACCGGACATATCGATGGACACAAGCCTCTTTCCCCGAAGGGTTATGGGCACAGTGTTTTCCACTATCTTAACCGCAAGTCCCTCGGCGATGGCCGTCTTGCCGACTCCCGGTTCTCCTACAAGGCAGGGATTGTTCTTTGTCCGCCTGTTTAATATCTGGACCACCCGCATTATCTCATCGCTTCTGCCGATGACGCGGTCAAGCTTCCCTTCCCTCGCAAGGGCGGTAAGGTCCCTGCTGTACTGATCGAGCGTAGGGGTTTCAAGCCCGTTTTCCGAGCTCTGGTATCCTGCGGAGGTGATCTCCTCGGAAATGGCCTCGCGGCCAAGGCCCATTGCCGTCATCACATCCGAAATCAGTTTATTTGCCGAAACTCCCATCGTGGCGAGGATCCTGTAGGCTACGCTGCCGCTGGTCTTTAATATTGCCAACAGGATATGCTCCGTCCCCACCTCGTCGTTGGAATATTTTTTCGCAAGCTCCTCGCTTAAGGTCAGAAGCTGTCTGGCCTTGGGAGTGTAGCCGTCACGCTCACGCACGGTAACGGCGGCCTCCGGAGCTATAAGCTGCTCGATTATATCTACAACACTTTTCCTGGAAATTCCGTTTTCGCTTAAGACTAAAGAGGCAACTCCTGTCACCTCTTCCAACAGTCCCAGCAGAATATGCTCAGTCCCTATATAATTCTGTCCAAAGGAACGGGCATTCCGCTTTGCAAGTTCAAGGGCGTTCTCCGCCTTTGAAGAATAATTAGCTGCCATATACTACCCTAAGGGGAAACAATATCCCCCATCCTTTACTTATGGAATTTAAGATATTCAAACTCGAAGTCGTCGTCAAAATCGTCCCGAGCCCTTCCTCTGGAGGGAGCGCCCTGTCCTCTGGACGGACGCTGGGGCTGCGCCCCCCTTCTGGGATCCCTTCTCATATCGTCATCAGCGCTCATCCGCCCTCTCGGAGCCTCGCGCCTCATATCGTCATCGGCGCTCATTCTTCCTCTCGGAGCCTCACGCCTCATATCCTCGTCAGCGCTCATACGCCCTCTCGGAGGTTCACGCCTCATATCGTCATCGGCACCCATCCGACCTCTGGAACCGGGAGCTTCGCGCCTCATATCCTCGTCGGAGCCCATCCTGCCTCTGGGTGCAGGTGCGCTTGCGCTTCCCCTTCTCTGGGGCGGCTGCTGGGAGCCAGAAGGGTATCTTGTCGTAAACTCCTGGCGTCCTCTGTATGAGCGCTCGTCCATATTCCTCGAAGAGCCGTAGGGCTCATCATCCATATCGAACCCGTCGTCCATATCTTCCTCGTCGGCAAGGGAACTGCGGCGGCTCCTTCTGTAGTCGTCTTCGTTGCGGACGCTCGGCCTCCTGCTTCTGTCCATTCTGGATTTAAGGTCGCTTATATCCTCATCTTCATCCCTGAATCTACGCTGAGGCATAGGATAGGTATCCCTGTCCCTGGATTTGGTAAGGGTATTGATAAGAGCAAAGATCACTACAAGGAGGGCTAATGCCAATACGATGATTATGATAAGCCTGATCCTTGACTGCTTGCGGTACTTCGCGAGGGTCGCTCCCTCGCCCTTAGGTATGTCTACGTATCTTTGATATATCTTTTGAGCTATGTCGTAGAGATAGAAGCCAACATTTCCTTCTTCATCCACGGCGTAAAGGAGGCAGAAATCATCCGGCTGCGCCTCGATAAGTCCCGAAGCATTGGTATGGGCTATGTTGCTCTCCTCTATATAGTCGTTCATAGCCTTTTTCGCAGCTTCCTCGGCAGCCTCCGCTCCCGACTGTTCCGAAGCTTCCTCATCTCCGCCTGCCTTCTCTTCATCCTCCCCGGAGCCGGCGCCTGCGGCAAAAAGATCCGCCGCATATACCTTCTCGGAAAAGAGGCCTAAGCTGGCGTCAGAATCCTTTGCCTCTTCCTCATCCTTTTTGTCATCCTTCTCCTCTTTCTCTTCCTCATCAGTGGAATAAGCAGGAAGAGACCAGGCCACTGCCGATTTGCTTCCCCAGGAGAGGTTGTGCTTAACAAAGCCGTCGGGACCGGTAATATTATCTCCCGGATCCAGGACTATTATGTACCTTCCGTCGGCACCGTCTATCTTTATCATATCCGACATTTTGGCGTTTTCCGTTACGTCGCAGAGATAGAATTCTCCGCCGTTTCCTCCCTCGTCGGTAAGATAGGCAAGGGTCACCGTCATGCCCTCGGTCCCGATGCTGGTGCTCTTCGTCACCATCTGGGCGAGCATTATATCCTGTCCCTGATAATTTACAGTATTTGCCGTAAAGCCTGAAGGCATCTCGCTCTCGGGGAAGGTGCTTGCGATATACAGGCCGTTATCCGCCTCTATGGAGCTGACTACAACTCCCGAAGAGCTCTGTTCTTCTCCTCCCTCGGCCATTTCACCTTCGGCCATTTCTCCTTCTACCGCCTCGCCTTCGGCCGCTTCTCCCTCAGCTCCCTCAGGCGGAGCTTCGTTCATAACGCCCTCTGCCTCATCCGCATAGACGGTAACCGGCGTAACCGAAAGCGTCTGTGCAAACAATGTCAATGCAGTCAATCCTGTTATCAGCATCCTCTTAAGCTTCATATTCAGTCTCCCTTGATCTCGTCTATCGCCTTGCCTATATCATGGCGCATATACTTGCCTTCAAAGCTTATCCATTCCGTGGCCTTGTAGGCGTTGGCCCTGGCTTTCTTCAGGTCGGAGCCCAGCGCGGTTATCCCGAGCACCCTGCCCCCGTTGGTAACTATGCCCTTCGAGGTCTTCTTCGTTCCGGCATGGAAGCAGAAATAATTCCTCTTCCTCTTAAATTCCTCAAAGCCCGTGATAACATGCCCCTTTGTATACTGAACCGGATAGCCTTCCTCGGCGAGAACCACGCATACCGCGGCATTGTCCTCGAATTCCAGCTTTACCTTCCCGAGCTTTCCGTCTATGCAGGCCTCCATAACGTCGATTATATCGTTCTTCATCCTCGGCAGCACGACCTGTGCCTCCGGGTCCCCGAAACGCGCATTGTATTCGAGCACCTTCGGGCCGTCCTCAGTCAGCATTAGCCCGAAGAAGATCACTCCCTTAAAGGGCCTGCCCTCCTTGCTCATCGCTTCCACCGTAGGCTTAAAGATATTTTTCATGCAATAAGCTTCCACGCTCTTCGTAAAGAAGGGGGAAGGAGAAAAGGTACCCATTCCTCCGGTGTTAAGGCCCGTATCCCCGTCTCCGGCCCGTTTATGGTCCTGGGCGGAGCTCATTATCTTTATGGTCTTCCCGTCGCAAAATGAGAGCACCGATACCTCATGCCCGGTCATAAATTCTTCTATTACTATCTTATTTCCCGCGGTGCCGAATTTTTTGTCGAGCATTATCTCCTTGACCGCGTTTCTGGCTTCCTTTAAGGTATTGCAGATCAAAACGCCCTTTCCGAGCGCAAGGCCGTCGGCCTTTACAACCACGGGAATTTTGGCGTTGTCCAGATATTTAAGGGCCTCCGCCGCCCCGGTAAAGACCTCATACTGCGCGGTCGGAATACCGTACTTTTTCATAAGGTCCTTGGAAAAGGCCTTGGAGCCCTCCAGCACAGCCGCCTTCTTATCGGGTCCGAAAGCCCTTATCCCCGCGGCATTGAGCTCATCCACCAGTCCCCCGACAAGCGGGTCGTCGGGACCGACTATTACCAGGTCCACTTCCTTTTCCCGGGCGAATTTTACGACGTTTTCAAACTCCATCACCTTTATATCGGCGCATTCCGCAAGCTGCGCTATCCCGGCGTTGCCCGGTACGCAGTAGAGCTTGTCCACGCGCGGACTCTTTGCCGCCGCAGCAGCTATGGCATGTTCTCTTCCTCCGCCTCCGACTATGAGTACCTTCATCTTTTAAGTTCCTCTCCGCAATCCAGTTTTGTGTTAAAACAAGTATTTATTCGCGGTAAGGCTCCTGTCACATTATCCTTACCTTACCGTTTATAACCTGAACCCTTCCGTTGGCTATAAGGTCTATGGCCTCGGGCAGTATCTTCCATTCCGCCTGCTCCATGACCCGCCTCTGCAGTATTTCCGGAGTGTCGTCGTATTTGACCTCCACCGCCCTTTGCAGGATTATCGGCCCGCTGTCGCACCCCGCATCCACAAAATGCACGGTCGCCCCGGTGAGCTTCACCCCTCTTTTAAGCGCTTCCTCATGTACCTTAAGTCCGTAGTAGCCCACCCCGCAAAAGGAGGGGATGAGGGAGGGATGGATGTTTATTATCCTGTTCTCATAAGCTTCTGCAAGGGAGGCCGGAAGTACCGTCAGATACCCCGCCAGCACTATGAGATCGGGCTCTGCCTCCTGTATCGTATCCGTCAGCGCTTTATTAAAAGCTTCCGCACTGTCATAATCCTTTTTGCAGACCACCGCGCCTTCTATTCCGGCGTCTTGTGCCCTCTTTAACGCATAGGCGTCCTTCTTTGAGCTTATTACCCTTACTATTTTAGAATTGGTAATGCGCCCGTCTGCCACGGCGTCTATTATGGCCTGGAGATTTGTCCCTCCGCCGGACACCAGCACCGCTATTCTCAGCATAGCCTTACTCCGCCCTCGGAGCTCTCTTCCGTCTGCCCGATGATATAGGCTTCCTCTCCCGCGGCCCTGACTGTCTCCACCAGAGCGTCCGCATCCTTTTTATCTACGCATAACACCATGCCTATACCCATATTGAAGGTGTTGTACATCATGTTTTCGTCCACTCCGCCGTCACTTTTTATAAGCTCGAAGATCGGCGGAACCGGATATGAGGCCTTCTCTATCCTCGCCGCTATCCCCTTGGGAAGCATTCTCGGTATGTTCTCGAAGAAGCCGCCTCCGGTAATATGGCTGCAGCCCTTTATCTTAATATCCGCGTCCCTGACCTTCTCCAGGGTCTTTACATATATCTTTGTAGGCTTAAGGAGGGTCTCCCCCAGGGAGCTCCCCAGAGCTTCTCTATAGCGGCTTAGATTCTCATGGGTTATCTTGAATATTTTCCTTACCAGTGAAAAGCCATTGGAATGAACACCCGAGGAGGCTATTCCGACCAGGGCGTCTCCGGCTCCTATGTTCTTCTTATCCGGCATTGCGTCCTCATCGACTATGCCCACTGCAAATCCGGCCAGGTCATACTCGTTTTCCGGATAAAAGCCGGGCATTTCCGCAGTCTCCCCGCCGATTAAGGCAGCGCCGCTTAGCTTACACCCCTCGGCCACTCCCTTTACAATGGAAGCGATCTTTTCGGGCTCGTTCTTTCCGCAGGCAATATAATCCAGGAAAAACAGCGGCTCTCCGCCTGCGCAGGCGATGTCGTTTACGCACATCGCAACGCAGTCTATTCCCACCGTATCGTGTTTGTCCATCTCAAAAGCCAGCTTCAGCTTCGTACCCACTCCGTCGGTACCCGACACCAGGGTGGGCTTCTTCATTTTCATGAAATTCTTTAAGGAAAAGGCTCCTGAAAAGCCTCCCAGATCTCCTATACATTCGCTGCGCTGAGTCTCGTCAACGTATTTCTTCATGAGCTCAACGGCTTTATATCCGGCTTCTATATCTACTCCGGCACTCTTGTAATCCATATACCCTCATTTCTGCCAGAAATGGCCTGTTTAATAGTTCTTGTATCCCTTCTCCTGCAGCCTGCGGTCCTTCTCCTCGACTGCCTCCCCCTGTTCCTTTGCATACTTCTTCAGGGCCTCAAGCAGCTCCCCGTCGGAAATTGCCAGCATCTTTACCGCCAGGAGGGCGGCGTTCTTTGCCCCGTCTATTGCGACGGTAGCCACCGGAACTCCCGGAGGCATCTGCAAAATGGAATACAGCGCATCGTTTCCGTTCAGGGACTTTGAATACATGGGTATGCCTATGACAGGCAGGGGGAAAAGCGCCGCGCACATTCCCGGGAGATGGGCTGCCATCCCCGCGCCGGCTATGATCACCTTTATTCCCCTGTCCGCAGCACCCTTAGCCCATTCGAAGAAGAGCTCCGGCTCCCTGTGGGCCGAAATTATCTTCATCTCATAAGATATATTAAATTCGTCCAGAAGCTCCGCGGCCTTTCTCATTACGCCCATATCGGAGTCCGAACCCATCACTATTCCAACCTTAGCCATAATAAACCTCCAAAATACTGCCGTAACCCATTAATTATACTGATTTAGAGGGTTTTAGTCAATTAAGATATTACATTCAGATCCATTCAGATCCTCGTTCAGCGCTTCGGTTCCTTCCACCACGAAGCGCCCGTTTTCTATCACGGGAAAGCGCTCCCCATTTTTAGAAACAGCCGTTATGCTTCCGAGCTCATCGTAGGGGATGGTAATATCCGTATGACATTCATAATATCTGAAATCCTTATCCGTAAGACGTTTCAGCGTCTCCTCGTTATCCCGGGAGATTATCTCCCTCCCGTCCGGATTATATACCTTAATATCCTCCGCCCTGCTGTAGCAGGTATCTCCCACCGCAAAATGCGGCCCGGTCTTCTCTGCTATCAAAATCGGAAGATACTGGAAAATTCTGTATTTTTTCGCCATTGCATAAGCCGTGGTATTGGTGCCGATGGCGAATTCCCCAAGGGGCAGGGTCTTATGGTGAAAGAGGATGTTGTCCTCGATGTACTTCCTGTTCTTCTCCTCATCGTCGAAGTTGCCGCAGGAATACTCCGTTATAAAGCCGTCCTTAAACTTTAATTTAAGCTTTTCAAACTTAAGCCCCTCGAGATAAACCTCCGAAACGTAGAGAGTCCCCTCCGTACCTTTAAGCACCGGCGAGGTAAATACCTCTCCCACCGGAATATTTACGTCCGCCACGCAGTTTTCAAAGTTCGTCTGCTTTTCCGGCTCCTTAAGCGGGCATAAGCTGACCCTCATATCTGTCGGATTATCTCCCCTTCCCCTTATCTCCACATAGTCACCCTTCTCCAGAGTGCATATTATCCTTTGCTGGATGTCCCTGTATTTATTGTAGTCCAGGGCATTTAACTCCACCGTCTCCTTAAATATGGCCTCGAAGTCCTTTCCGATCGAGGGCAGCGGAAAGGCGATTATGGTAAATGATCTCTCCTCCCCCGGGATATATTTGTTGGTAAGACTGCCAAGCTGACCTGCAAGGCGCACCTTAAGCTCTCCCTGTTCGGGACTTAGGGAATATGCTTCGGCCTTTGACTCCGGCAAAAAGGGCTCCTCCCCGAAGGTATCTATGACTGCGGGGCCCGCATGGACACGCGCCAGCTCCTTATACTTCTCATAAGTGCTCTCAGCGAGCTTGATTCTTCGCGCCACATATTCCTCGTCCAGAAAGAGGGCCATATCCTCCTTATGGTCAAAATCCATCTGCCGGTTAACGGCGTCTCCGTAAAAGCCCGTATATACCGCGCCCCTCACCGGAGCATGGAGGGCTCTTCTGTAGATAACGGGTTTAAGCCCGAGCTTTTCAAAATTTTGTACAGCTCTCTTTACGACCCGCTCAAAGCCTATATGGTAACGGATATTTACCGTTTTCTTTATGGAAAGGTCCTTCCCGGTATTGATAAAGCCCAGCCTGTAGCCTTCCGTGAAGGTATCCGCCATCTTCGCTATAAGGCCCTCGTCCAGGGAATTGATGTATTCCGCGAGCCTGACGGTATCCTTGGAGACATACTCCCCGTACCTTTCAATATAGGAAACGTCCCCGGGATCGGCTGAGGTTATGATACGCACGGCAAAGTCACAGGAGGGGTCGATACTCTCCCTAATCCGCCTGTCGAGAACATATTCCAGAGTCTCAAGGATATGCTCATATATGACCTTCCTTACCTCTTCGCCTGTGGGAAGCTCACCGGCTTTGTCCCTTTCTTCAAAGAGTCTGAATACTTTAAGGAAGAGATCCAGAAGGATGTCGAGGTCCTCATATCTGTCCTCCGCCTTAAAGGCCATAAGCCCCATGAGCTCATAGGCGACAAAGGAAAGGGGACGCCCCAAATCCTCACCGGTGCATTTAACGCAATACTGCGGGTTTAACCATGAAGTATCATAGTGCTCCGGCAGGGCGTATTCATAGCCGGGGGAAAGGGCGAAGGCGGCCGTATCTTTAAAATAACGCTCGATATTTGCGTTTTCCTTAAAGCCATTATATCCCTGAACCTTCTTTAAGCCTTCCATCGCAGCTTCGTAAAAATCCCTGCTGCGGCTCCCGCCTTTAAGATATTCATGCGAATCCTGCATATATTATCCCTCCCCAGGCAATTATGGATAAAAGCGATATGATAAAGCCGAAGCGGGGGAAGAACCTGAAGGTATCCTTTTCCGCCAGGCTTATTATCCCGAGAACGAGTCCCGCCAACGCAAAAAGGCAGGCGACAAAACCGACCGCGCCGAGTCTGCCGCCCGTATTTCCCCCTGCCTTTAATACCAGATACAAGGTGACCGAAAAGGAGATAAACGAAATAAGCCCGCATACCGTAGACATAATACCCTTATCGGACCTCGAATTGCTGGTAAATAAATATCTTCTTTTAAATATCATGCTGTTTTAGAAAATGATCTTGGACTTGTTGCGAAGAAGCCTTCCTCCGCTTATAAACATCATGACTCCCGCCGCAACTCCCGAGGCTATGAGCAGTACGCCAAGGACAATGTTGCATATGGCTGAAAATCTCATGCTCTTATAAATCTCTTCGTTCATGTTCCTGCTCTCCCTGTTCTTCATAAATCTTTACTCCTTCTTATCATCGGAACCGGCTTCATTCTTCGGCTCCATACTGTTCATAGTAAGCCTCTATGGCCTTCTTCAATTCATCGTCGAGGATCATCTTTCCCTTCACCGGATTATTGCTGAGATGGTCTATCACATCCTTCATCGTAACAATCGAGGTGGTGGGGAAACCATATTCCTCCTCTATCTCCTTAAGCGCGCTCTTTGTCCCGCTGCCCCTCTCCTGCCTGTCAACGGAAACGCACATACCTATGACTTCCACGTTGCCCTGGGCTTTTATGATCGGAAGGGTCTCCTTTATCGACGTTCCGGCCGTGGTCACATCCTCGATTATGACCACCTTGTCCCCGTCGCCCAAAGGCCCTCCGAGAAGTATACCCTTGTCCCCGTGGTCCTTTATCTCCTTACGGTTGGAGCAGTACCTTATCTGCCTGTTAAAGAGCTCATCGAAGGCGGAGACCGTAACTACGCTTAAGGGTATCCCCTTGTAGGCCGGTCCGAAGAGCACATCGAAATCCGAACCGAACTTTACCTCTATAGCCCTTGCATAGAATTCACCCAGCCGCCTTAACTGTCCTCCGGTCCTGTAAAAGCCGGTGTTCACAAAAAAGGGAGTCTTCCTTCCGCTTTTTGTCACAAAGTCCCCGAACTTTAAAACCTCGCACTCCAGCATGAATTCTATAAAATCCTGTTTATACTTATACATTTCTTCCTCCCTAAGCCCCTATGGCTCCTAAAGCACTGACTTTATATCCTTCTTCATATCGAGGACCGCAGCCCTTGAAGCCTCGGCATAGCCGTCTTCGCCGTATTTCTTATATTCATCCTTTTTATAGGCCGCGATTATCCCCCTCGAGGAATTGACGATAGCCCCAAGTCCGTCGGGGTTAAAGAAATTCTTAAGGTCCTCCGCCGTTCCGCCCTGGGCTCCGTAACCGGGCACCAGTATAAAGGTCTTTGGCATGAGCTTTCTAAGCCTTGCTCCCATCTCGGGATAGGTGGCTCCCACGACGCAGCCCACATTGCTGTAGTCTCCGTCCATCGACTCGCTCCCCCATTCGCAGACCTTTTCGGCCACCAGCTCATAAAGCGGCTTGCCGTCTACGAGCCTGTCCTGAAACTCCCCGCTCGAGGGATTGGATGTCTTTACAAGTACAAAGATTCCCTTATCCTCGCTGCTGCAGACCTCCACGAAGGGCTTTACCCCGTCGGTTCCAAGATAGGGATTGACCGTCGCAAAGTCCTCGTCAAAGGGGGCATAGCTCTTAGACCCCACCTCTATCCTGCCTATATGGGCTTTGGCGTAGGAGGCCGAAGTGGAGCCTATATCTCCCCGCTTTACGTCCCCGATGACTATAAGCCCTTTTTCATGGCAGTAGTCCACCGTATCCTTAAAGGCCTTAAGCCCCGGGATGCCGAACTGCTCGTACATCGCAATCTGCGGCTTAACAGCGGGAACTATATCGCTCACCGCGTCCACTATTCCTTTATTAAACTGCCATATGGCTTCCGCCGCGCCCTCAAGAGTCTCTCCCTTTTCCTCAAAAGCCCTGTGCAGTATTCCTTGCGGCACAAAGCTTAAATTCGGGTCCAGACCCACGACTATGGGCGCATCCGTCTTTACTATCCTGTCTATCAGTTTTTGTATCATAATTTTACCTTACCTCTCGCCCCCATATTATACTTTCATAACCGGAACTTAGCAACCTTTGTAAATTCAGCCCTTCGGTCCGAATTCAGGTGCCCGAATTCAAGTTTCACTGAAACCACTCCGGTATCTGCGGCTCCTCTACCTGGGCCT
>CAMNBW010000012.1 GCA_946533525.1 uncultured Lachnospiraceae bacterium | reverse complement strand
AATATTCCGGAGACAATAGATGGTAACATTTATCAAAAACAAGGCCCTGTTTTTCAGACGGGTAGGGCTCATAACCTATGACGTGCTGGCGGTACTCGCTGCCAGTGCGCTGGGGCTGTTGCTGCGCTTCGACTTAAGCTATGACCAGCTTCTGCATACAGTGGGCGGCTACATGTGGAGAGAGAATCTGTGGCACTACGCCCCGGTAAACGTCTGCGTAACAATACTTATCTTCTACCTGTTTCACCTATACACAAGCCTTTGGAGCTATGCGGGAACAATAGAGCTGGGCTCCACGGTCATGGCCTGTATAATAGCTTCCGTGGCCCAGGCGGTGGGAATGACCCTTTTAAAGTTCTCCATGCCCCGGAGCTATTTCTTCCTTTATGCCATGTGCCTTGTCGCCTTCGTCTTTGCAAGCCGCTTTGCCTACCGGCTTTTCCGCGCCTTTATACAGAAGCGGACGATGCAGGCCACCAGCAGGAATGTCATGGTCATAGGGGCGGGAGATTCAGGGAACTCCATAATAAGGGAGATGAAGACCTCAAGATTTATCCAGAAGGATGTCCGCTGCGTCATTGACGACAACAAGAGCAAGATCGGCAGCTATATCCACGGGGTAAAGGTCGTCGGCGGAAGGGATGAGATAATCGAAAACGCCGCCAAGTACCATATTGATGAGATCATAATAGCCATGCCCTCCATACCGCGAAAGCAGCTTAAGGAGATACTGGATATATGCAAGGAGACCAAGTGTGAGCTGAAGACCCTGCCGGGTATGTACCAGCTTGTTAACGGGGAAGTAAACGTAAGCCAGCTCAGGAAGGTGGACGTTGTGGACCTTCTGGGCCGGGAGCCCATAGAGGTAGATCTGGACTCCATAATGAAATACGTGATAGGCAAGGTGGTGCTTGTAACCGGAGGAGGAGGCTCCATAGGCTCCGAGCTGTGCCGGCAGATCGCAACCCACCGGCCCAAGCAGTTAATTATTCTTGACATATACGAAAACAGCGCCTACGACATACAGCAGGAGCTGAAGGACAAGCATCCGGAGCTCAATCTGAAGGTGCTCATAGGCTCGGTTAGAAATACCAAGAGGGTAAACGATATTTTCCAGACCTATAAGCCGGACATCGTCTACCATGCGGCGGCGCATAAGCACGTTCCCCTCATGGAGGACAGTCCCAACGAGGCGGTCAAGAACAATGTAATGGGTACCTGGAAGGTGGCGGAGGCGGCGGTCAAGGCCAACGTCTCGAAGTTCGTGCTGATCTCCACAGACAAGGCCGTAAATCCCACCAATATAATGGGAGCCACAAAGCGTATCTGCGAGATGATAGTCCAGTCCTATAACCACAGGGGAAATACGGTATTCGTGGCCGTGCGTTTCGGAAATGTCCTGGGCTCCAACGGCTCGGTGATCCCTCTCTTTAAAAAGCAGATAGCCGAAGGCGGTCCCGTAACTGTGACCGATCCTAGGATAATCAGATATTTTATGACCATTCCCGAGGCGGTATCCCTGGTACTGCAGGCGGGAGCCTATGCCAAAGGAGGAGAGATCTTCGTTTTGGATATGGGAGAGCCGGTTAAGATACTGGATCTTGCAAAGAACCTTATCCGACTTTCGGGCTATGTGCCCGGGGAGGATATAGATATTAAATTTACAGGCTTAAGACCCGGAGAAAAGCTCTACGAAGAGATGCTTATGAAGGAAGAGGGTATGCAGGAGACTGCCAATAAGCTCATCCACATAGGCAAGCCCATAGAATTCGAGGAAGAGGGCTTTTATAAAAAGCTGGAGATCCTAAGCCGGGAATCCAAGGAGGAGACAGCGGATGTACGCAGGTGGCTCGAAGACCTTGTGCCGACCTACCACTACACCCCAAACAGCAATGAGTAAAAGAATATTTTTATCATCACCTACCATGCATGACATGGAAATGAAATACATAAAGGAAGCCTTTGACACCAACTGGGTAGCGCCCCTCGGAGCCAATGTGGACGGCTTTGAAGCGGACGTTGAGCAGTATTTCGGCGGCGGCATGCACGCTACGGCGTTAAGCGCAGGAACCGCGGCTATACACCTTGCCATGCGGCTTATAGGGGTGAAGCCCGGAGATATAGTTTTCGGTCCGACCCTTACCTTCGCAGCCACTGTAAATCCCATAACCTACGACGGCGGAGTGCCGGTCTTCATCGATTCAGAGACGAAGACCTGGAACATGGATCCCGAAGCCCTGGAAAAGGCCTTTGAAAAATATCCCAATGCAAAGGCGGTCATCAGCGCCGACCTTTACGGAACCCCGGCTTTAAATGCCGAGCTAGAGGAAATATGCAAAAGACATAACGTGCCCTATATCGAGGATGCGGCGGAGGCCATGGGCTCAAAGGAGCCGGACGCCGAAGGCAATCTTAGGAATACCGGGTCCTTCGGTATCTGCGGAATTCTTTCCTTTAACGGAAATAAGATAATAACCACTTCCGGCGGGGGAATGCTCATCTCCCACGATGAAGAGCTGGTAAAGAAGGCCAGGTTCCTTGCGACCCAGGCAAGGGAGCCGGAGAGATACTACCAGCATAAGGAGATCGGCTTTAATTACCGGATGAGCAACATCGTTGCCGGAATAGGCCGGGGGCAGATGGTTTATCTCGACAGCCATGTGGAAGCCAAGAGGCTTATCCGTGAAAAGTACAGAAAGGCCTTCGAGGATATACCGGAAATAACCTTAAATCCCTATAAGGAGGGGACATTGCCGAATTTCTGGCTGACCTGCCTGACCTTAAGCCCCGATTCCAAGGTGGGACCCTATGACATCATGGACGCCCTTGCAGAGGAGGACATCGAGACGAGGCCCATCTGGAAGCCCATGCACCTGCAGCCCGTCTATTCGGAAAATGATTTTATCCAGGTTAAGGACGGGATGTCAGTGGCCGAGGACATATATAACCGGGGACTCTGCCTGCCCTCCGACATAAAGAATACGGACGAGGACATGGACAGGATAATCGGCATTGTAAGAGGTCTTTTCGGTAAATGATATACCGTAAGTACGTTAAAAGGCTCTTAGACATCCTGCTTTCGGGAGCGGCGCTTATAATAAGCTCTCCGGTGCTGCTGATCACGGCCCTGCTCGTAAGGCTGAAGCTCGGTACGCCGGTGCTTTTTACCCAGGAGCGGCCGGGGCTTAACGGACGTATATTTAAAATGTATAAATTCAGGACAATGACCGACAGGCGGGATGAAAAGGGGGAGCTTTTAAGCGACGAAGAGCGGCTTACGCCCTTTGGGAAAAAGCTCAGGGCGACCTCCCTGGATGAGCTGCCGGAATTTATAAATATACTTAAAGGAGATATGTCCTTTGTGGGGCCAAGGCCCCTGCTTGTAAGGTATCTCCCGAGGTACAGCGAGGAGCAAAGGCACAGGCACGATGTGCTTCCCGGACTGACAGGGCTGGCGCAGGTCAACGGGCGCAATGCCTTAAGCTGGGAGAAGAAGTTTGAATATGACGTGGAATACGCCAGAAATGTCTCTTTTGCCCTGGACGTGAAAATAGTCTTTATGACTGTGGGTAAGGTTTTGAAAAGAGACGGAATAAGCGCTGAAAACAACGCAACCATGCCGGAGTTTCAGGGAACTGCGTCCGGCGCACAGCAGATAAGCCCCGATAAGGACTTTAAAGGAGAAGGATAATGATAAATGTGCTGATTCTTTCGGCAGGACGAAGAGTGGAGCTTGTAAATTGCTTTAAGCATGCAAGGGACAAGCTGGGAATAAAGGGGCAGGTCATTGCTGCGGATGCGTCGGAGCTGGCGCCCGCGCTTTATTTTGCGGATATTAACGAGATAGTTCCGAGAATATCCGAAAATGACGCATACATAGCCTCGATAATAAATATATGCAATAATTTCGGAGTCGATCTTATAGTTCCGACTATAGACACGGAGCTAATCCTCCTGTCCGAGAGAAAGGCGGAGATAGAGGGGGCGACCAAGGCCAGGGTGCTCATATCCAGTGAAAAGGTAGTCCACGTCTGCAGGGACAAGAGGAATACCCAGAAGTTCCTTGAGGAGCACGGCTTTGAGATGCCGAGACTTTATACGGAGCACGAGCTCGACTGTGCGGAAGTGAAATTCCCGGTCTTTATAAAACCCCTGGACGGCAGCTCCTCGATAAACGCCTACAGGGTAAACAATATCGACGAGCTCATGACCTTCAGGCACCTTATAGATAAGCCGATCGTTCAGGAATTTGTCGAGGGGACCGAGTACACCATAGACGTATTTCTCGATTTTAATTCCCGGCTTATAACCGTTGTACCCCGGGTCAGGATCGCCACAAGGAGCGGAGAGATCGCAAAGGGAGTAATAAGGCGGGACAGGCAGATAATGAAATCCGTTACGAAGCTCATGCAGGCGCTAAAGCCAATAGGCCACATCACCGTCCAGTGCATGAAGACCGACAGGGGTATTAAGTATATCGAGATAAACCCCAGATTCGGCGGCGGGGCGCCAATGTCCATAATGGCCGGCGCGGACAGCTGCGAAAACCTATACCGCCTGCTTAAGGGCGAGACCCTTGAATATAACGAAAACTTCAGGGAAAACCTGACTTATTTAAGGTTTGACCAGTCCATAATGCTGAACGAAAACATGCAAAGAGAGATAGAGTATGAAGGCAGTTATTTTTGACCTGGACGATACTCTTATCCTCGAAAGGGATTATGTTTTCAGCGGCTACAGGGCCGTGGCAAGGTATTTAAGCGTAAAAGCCGGTACGGATGAGGATAGGATATACGGCCTTTTAAGAGAGGAATTCGAAAGGTCGGCAAAAAACGTCTTTAACCGCATGTATGACCGGCTCGGAATCGCTTATACCGAGGAGGATATAAAAGACCTGGTAAGGGTATACAGGGAGCATGAGCCGGATATAGGCTTTTGCGAGGATGTGCTTCCCGCCCTTAAGGACTTAAAGGAGGCCGGCTGCAGACTGGGTGTTTTGACCGACGGCTACCTAGTGACTCAGAAAAACAAGGCCAGGGCTGTGGAGTTGGACAGGCATTTCGATGCCATATTCTATACGGATGAGCTGGGAAGGGAGTACTGGAAGCCTTCCGTGAAGGGCTTTGAAATCCTTTCGGAAAAACTGGGTGTGCCCCTTGCTTCCATGGTTTATGTCGGGGACAACCCCGGGAAGGACTTCGAGATAATGAAGGCAGCCCCGATAAAGACCGTCAGGATAATCAGGGAGGGCGGGGTGTATGCAGAGGCTCCCTACGGCGGCGAATGCAGGGAAAATAAGAGGATAACCTCGTTAAGCGCTCTCAGAAAGGCAATAGAGGAGCTGTTTTAATGAATGTACTATGTCTGTTTCAGATCTTCAGCTTTAAAACTTCAACCATATATCTGGACCTTGTGGAGGAGCTGCGGGACAGGGGGCATAAGGTCTACTGTCTGGCGGGCACTTCCGAAGCCTCCGTCCCCTCGGGAGTCTGCGAGGAGCACGGAGTAAGCACCGTATATGTGCAGCTCGATAATCAGTTCAGCTCCGATAAGATACGCAAGGGTCTCATCCAGCTTACCATGGGACAGATCTTTTACAGAGCCGTGAGGAAGAATATCTGGGACGAAAAGATAGATCTGATCATATATCCCACGCCGCCTGTAACCTTCGGGCGGCTCGTAACCAGGCTCAAAAACCACTATAAGGCAAAGAGCTATCTCATGCTTAAGGACATTTTCCCGCAAAATGCCGTGGATCTTAAGATGATGAAGGAGAACAGCCTTGCGCATAAGTATTTCTCCTATCTGGAAAGAAAGCTTTACGAGGCCTCCGACCGCATAGGCTGTATGTCCAATGCGAATATAGAATATTTAAAAAGCCACGAGCCCCAGCCGGATCCCTCGAAGCTGGAGCTCTTTCCCAATACGGTAAAGATAAAGGATATTATCGGGGAGTATAAGCCTGAGCCTAAGGAAAAGGACAGGATCGACTTCATCTTCGGAGGAAATCTCGGAAAGCCGCAGGCCATCGATTTTCTGCTGCTTTGCATAGAGAGGCTCAAGGGCTATATGAAGGCCCACTTTACGATAATCGGCAGCGGGACCGAGCAGGGCATGGTGGAGAGCTTTATCCGGGAAAAGAAGCCTGCCAACCTTACCTATATCCCTTTCCTTCCGAGAGAGGAATATGAGAAGAAGCTCGCTGATGCCGATGTGGGGCTGGTCATCTTAAGCCCGGATTTTTCCATACCCAACTACCCCTCCAGGGTTCTGTCCTATATGCGTCTCGCCAAGCCCGTGCTCGCGGTGACGGACAGGGTAACGGATATACACGCCCTTGTGACGTACGAGGCCCGGTGCGGCTGGTGGTGTCCCTCCGACGACGCGGCCTCCTTTATCGAAGCGGTGGAGAAGATATGCGAGCGCCGGGAGGATCTGGCGGAGCTTGGAAATAACGGGAGAGAATATCTGAAGGCAAATTTCAATACCGGGAGATCGGTGGATATACTGGAAACTTTTATGAAGGAGAGCTGAAATGGCGGACAATATTTTTGACGGCAAGGTGCTGATGATAACAGGAGGAACGGGGTCCTTCGGAAATGCGGTCCTAAACCGCTTTTTAAATACGGATATAGCGGAGATACGTATATTTTCGAGAGATGAAAAAAAGCAGGACGATATGCGGCATCTCTATAACAACAACAAAATAAAATACTGTATAGGCGACGTGCGGGATATGCACTCCCTTAGGGACGCCATGGAGGGAGTGGACTATATCTTCCATGCCGCGGCCTTGAAGCAGGTTCCGAGCTGCGAATTCTTCCCGATGGAGGCAGTGAGGACGAATGTATACGGAACCGACAACATGTTAAATGAAGCAATCCACGCCGGGGTGAAGAAGGTCATCTGTTTGTCCACGGACAAGGCGGCCTATCCGATAAACGCCATGGGAACCTCCAAGGCCATGATGGAGAAGGTCTTTGTAGCCAAGAGCCGTACGGTGGACCCGGACAAGACCCTTATATGCGGGACCCGCTACGGGAACGTGTTATGCTCCAGAGGCTCGGTAGTTCCTCTTTTTATCGAGCAGATCCGGCAGGGAAATGATATAACCGTTACGAACCCGGACATGACCAGATTCATAATGTCCCTGGAAGAGGCGGTGGAGCTCGTGGTCTACGCCTTCCAGAACGCCCATACCGGAGACATCATGGTACAGAAGGCCCCGGCCAGCACCATAGGCACCCTCGCACAGGCGGTAAAGGAGCTCTTCCATGCCGAGGATACGAAGACCAGGATAATAGGCATAAGGCACGGGGAAAAGATGTCCGAGACCCTGCTCACCGTAGAGGAGAGGGCAAGATCCGTGGATATGGGAAACTTCTTCAGAGTACCCGCAGACAATAGGGATCTGAATTACGATAAGTATTTTATAGAGGGCAATACCCAAAGGCAGGAAGAGGAGTCCTTCAACTCCGACAATACGGAGCTTTTGGACGTGGAAGGTGTAAAGGAAAGGCTGCTTAAGCTGTCCTATATAAGGGATGAGATGGCGGCAATGGGGATAGAAGCATGAGCAGATTTAAACTGATGACGGTGCTGGGGACAAGGCCGGAGATAATACGGCTCTGCCAGGTCATAAAGTGTGCGGACAGGTATTTTGACCACATCCTTGTGCATACCGGACAAAACTACGACTACACGCTAAATCAGGTATTCTTTGAGGACCTTGAGCTGAGGGAGCCCGACTATTATCTGGACAGCGTGGGCGAGGATCTGGGAGATACAATGGGAAACATCATCTCCAAATCCTATAAGCTTATGAAGGAGCTGCGCCCCGACGGGGTTTTAATACTTGGAGATACCAATTCGGCTTTGAGCGCGATAAGCGCGAAGAGGCTTAAGATACCGATCTTTCATATGGAGGCGGGAAACCGCTGCTGGGACTGGAACGTGCCGGAGATGATAAACAGGAAGATCGTGGACCATATTTCGGATATAAATCTGCCCTACACCGAACACTCGAGGCGCTACCTCTTAAGCGAAGGCATAGACGGAAAGACCATCTTTGTCACAGGTTCTCCGATGAAGGAGGTCTTTAAGGCCTTTGAGGAGAAGATAGAAGCCTCGGACGTGCTTGAAAGGCTGGGGCTTGAGAAGAATAAATACATACTGCTTTCCGCCCACAGGGAGGAGAATATAGACGACGAGGAAAATTTCCTCTCCCTTATGGAGGCTGTAAATTATATGGCGGAAAAATATGATATGCCGATAATTTATTCCACCCATCCCAGGAGCCGGAAATTCATCGAAAAGCGAGGCTTCAAATTCCACCCCGGAGTGCGCTCCATGGAGCCCTTCGGCTATCTGGATTACAACAAGCTGCAAAAGAACGCAAAATGCGTGCTTTCCGACAGCGGCACCCTTTCGGAGGAGTCCGCAATGATGGGCTTTCCCGCCGTGCTCATCCGTACCTCCACGGAGAGGCCGGAGGTTCTGGACAAGGGTACTATAGTGATCGGGGGCATAAAGAAGGAAGACGTAAAGCAGGCGGCGGATCTCGCGGTAGCCATGGCCGATAATCATGAGCTTGCTTACGAATCGCCCGATTATTCCGATGAAAATGTTTCGGCAAAGGTAGTCAGGATAATCCAGAGCTACGCAAAGATAGTAAATGAGACCGTCTGGCTCAAAAAATGAGGATAGTGGTTTTGGACATAGCCGCCAGCAAGACCGGGGCGGAAACTGTACTTAAGGACTTTTCGGAGTATGTCCGGGATAATCCCGACGGGAACGAGTGGGTCTTTATAATCGGGGTTGCGGGGATAATACCCGCGGCGCAGAAGGTCGATTCCCCGGAGAAGCTTACGGGAGAAGAGGGAGTTTATTCCCTCCTTCGGTCGGATGTAAAGAGCTCCTGGGGACAAAGGCTTAAGTTCGAATGGTTTACCGGAGCGGGCTATATCCGGTCCCTTAAGCCGGACATAGTATTTTCACTGGAAAACACCCTTCCCTCCGGGGAGCTCGGGGCAAAAACCGTGCTCTATATACACCAGCCTCTTGGTTTTCAGGAAACGAAGCGCTTTTCCCTTTTTAAAAAAGAGGAGAGGCATCTGGCGATATACCAGTATTTTATTTCGAAGCTCATAGATTCCTCCGCAAAGAGGGCGGACAGAGTGATCGTTCAGACCCGGTGGATGAGGGAGGCTCTTTTAAAGAAACTAAGGGTGCCGGCTGAAAAGGTCCGGGCAATCCTTCCGCCGCTTCCGGGAGCTCCCGAAGGGCTGGAGGACGTCCCCTTCGATGAAAAGCTGTTTATCTTTCCCTCCGGGCCCATAATCTATAAAAACCATGAATGTGTGATACGGGCGGCAAAGCTGCTGAATGAAAGAGGGCTTACGGACTTTGAGGTCATATTTACCCTGACGGAGGAGGAGGCGGGGGAAAAGCTGGTCTCCCTGTCCGCGGAGACGAAAAACAACATCCGCTGGAAAGGGAGGATGGAGCGAAAAAGCCTGTTTTCGATATACAAAAGGGGAACGCTTATCTTTCCCTCCTATATTGAGACCTTCGGCTACCCTCCGGCCGAGGCGCGAAGCGTCGGCGGTATGGTGCTCGCCTCCGATACCCCCTTTTGCCGGGAGGTGCTGGAGGGCTACGGGAACGCCGGATTTTTTGATCCCTTCTCTCCTGAGGAGCTTTCCCGCCTGATGCAGGGGATAATAGAAGGAAAGACCCGGCCCCGGACTTTTAAGGACAATGAAGTTTCCTCCGGCTCCTGGGCGGAGGTGGTAAAGGCAGTGACAGCATGAATGTGTCTAAATTGATAAAAAAACTGGATATAGCGTTATGGTACTATCCGGTCCTCATAGCGGTATATATGCTTACCCTCGTAAGCTTTTCCGTCTTCAGACCCGGAATTGCGGCGTCCGGGATGGCTGTCCTGACCTGGATATGGCTGGTCTTTTCCGGCACCCTTCCCGGATTTAAGAACTTTAAGACGCCGGATATTATAATGTCGCTCTGGCTGATATATAACCTCTTTTCGGCGGTCTGGGCGGGAGCTTTCGGAATGCCTGCCTCGGTCTATATGGGGGAGCTCTTTACGGCTGTGCTTCCGATGGTCTTTTATTATATCGCGGCCTTCTCGGATGAAAAAAGGACCCGTAAGTTTTATATGCTCTTTGCGGCGGCGGTGCTGGTACTGGGGCTTTTCAGCATAATACTGTATTTGAGCGGCCCCGGCTTTTACATAGACTATCTCTTTGAACATGGGTTTATCTCCAAAGCCGATCTTCAGACCATGAGGGTCAGGATGGTGTCGGTTACGGGAAGCACGGTTTTAGGCTACCTCGGGGTCGCCCTTATGGGCGTTTCGGTCCGTCTCGCAACAGATACCGGGAAAAGAGCCTGGTTTGCCGCCTTCGCCGCAGGCTGTCTCATAGCCTTTATGAGCAATCAGAGAGCCGCCATGAGCGCGGCCATCCTGGTTATCGTATACTTCAACATAATGCTGTTTTTTGTATATAAAAAGCTCCATAAGAAATTTTTCTTTATGGAGCTGGGTATAATTGCCGCCGGGGTGCTGCTTTTGTTCATTGCGGCCAACGGAGTCTTCATGAAGGTCTTTTACCGGCTCATAAGCCTTCCCCTGGCAATAGGGGAGCGCTCTGACCAGTGGGTCGGGGCGGCCAACAACATGGTCTCCATATGGACAGGCAACGGTCTCGGAGCCAACGGCCACAGGGCCATAGGCTATGCTGAGCACGTCATCGCCGACGGCGGTCTGGCAAAGCTCTACTGCGAGACCGGGATAATCGGGCTCTCCATCTTCGTCTTTCTGATGCTTTTATGCCTTAAAAGAGGCTTTATGAATATAAAGAGGTTTGCCCCGGAGGTCTGCATCGTGCTGATGACTCTTGTGATCTCCATTGGCTCCAATACCTTATCCTTCGCCCTGTCGGTGCCTGTCTTTTACTATGCGCTAGGCCGGCTTTCGACAGCAGCGCTTAAGGAGGGCGGGACGGCATGAAGGTAATGGCGATCTATCTTCCCC
This sequence comes from uncultured Lachnospiraceae bacterium, assembly GCA_946533525.1. Taxonomy (GTDB): domain Bacteria; phylum Bacillota; class Clostridia; order Lachnospirales; family Lachnospiraceae; genus NK4A144. Next base: position 4,580 of record CAMNBW010000012.1, on the reverse strand, counting down.
AGTTTCACACCTTCCCGGAAAACGATAAGTGGTGGGGAAAGGGCTATACCGAGTGGACGGCGGTAAGGAAGGCCAGGCCCCTCTTTAAGGGACATATACAGCCCGCGGAGCCCCTCGATTCGGTCTATTACGACCTAAGGGAGCAGGGCGCGGAAACCCTTAGACGCCAGGCGGCCCTTGCGGCGCAGTACGGCATATACGGCTTTATGTTTTACCAGTATTATTTCAAAGGCCATAAGCTTATGGAGACCCCTCTCGAGATCCTGCTTGAAAACAGGGATATAGACTTGCGGTATTCCCTGTGCTGGGCTAACGAGAGCTGGACAAGGGCCTGGTACGACAAGTCGGAGGAGGTGCTCTTAAAGCAGGAGTACGGGAATGAAACCGACTGGGAGGAGCATTTTAAGTATCTCCTCAGGTTTTTTAAGGACGACAGATATATAAAGATAGATGGGAAGCCGGTATTTCAGATATACCGTACCTTTGAGATAGAGCGGTTGGCTCAGATGGCGGACTATTTTAACAAAAGAGCCGTGGAAGAGGGCTTTAAGGGGATCTTTTTCATCGGAGGGCTGACCGCGGCAAAATGCGAGGACAGGCCGGAGGTCAGACAGCGGTTTGGCGGCTGGTACTACTTTGAACCGGGCTATACCTTAAAGCACGATATGTCCGCCCTTGCCACCCTGGAATACGATATAAGCGTCGCGGCCAGGCATTTTTGCAATACCTTCAGGAAAGAAAAGCTGCTGGAAAGAAGGATACCCATAAGGCATATCTATGAGGGCATCGCCAAACGGGAGTATAAGGAGAACGAGTATCCGGGGCTTCTGGCAGGCTGGGACAATACACCCCGGAGGGGCTATAAGGGGCTGGTTTATACAGGCTCAAACCCCGCTCTTTTTGGGGAGGTTCTTTTAAAGCTTAAGAAGAAGACGGAGGGCAGGAAGAATGACTTCGTATACATCAACGCCTGGAACGAATGGGGCGAGGGAGCAATGATAGAGCCTGCGAAACATTTTGGCAAGGGTTACCTGGAGGAGATAAAAAGGGTTCAAGATGAGACAATATCCTAAGATTTCTGTAATATCCATAATTTACAAGGTGGAGCCCTATTTGAGGGAGAGCATAGAGAGCATGATAAACCAGACCTATAAGGAGCTGGAGATCGTGCTTGTGGTTGGTACGGGCGGAGACAGGTGTATGGAGATCGCCCGGGAATACGAAGCCAAAGACAGCAGGATAAAGGTTGTGCCCTGTGAACCTAAGGGGACGGGGGACGCCAGAAACCGGGGACTGGAGGCCGCCACCGGAGAATATATAGGCTTCGTGGACGGCGACGATTACGCTTCCCCGGAGATGTTTGAGAAGCTGTTCTTAAATCTGGAAAAATACGAGGCCGACATAGCCGTTTGCGGAAAATACAGTGAATATCCCGGCCGCTCCGTGCCGGATGAGCAAAAGCCCCTGCGCCAGATGAGCAGCAAGGATGCCTTTGAGATGATACTTAAGGGCACCGGGTTTTTCTTTCACTGCTGGGACAAGCTCTTCAAGGCCTCGCTCTTTGAAGGGATAAGCTTTCCCACCGACAGGTATCTCGAGGACAGGTACGTAGTCAACATCCTTTTGGAGAGGGCCGACAAAATAGTATATGACACCCAGCCTCTTTACCACTTCAGGGTAAGGTCGGATTCCTTAAGCCGGGTGGACGAGATGGCTGAATACAATACGGATGCGGATATGGATTTTGCGGACTATGTGCTCAAGCGCTATCCTGACCTTAAAAACGCGGCGGAGGCGTTTTTGCTCTACGACCATCTGACCTGTATCCAAAACAGGCTAATCCACGGGACCTTTACTGCGGAAAACACCGCAAAGCACTATGACTATATAAGAGAGCATAAGGAGAATATGAAATTCAACCCCCTGGTGGATTTCAGGGTAAAGCTAAAGGTATTTCTGGCGCTTCACATGAAGTGGGCCTTAAAGAAGATAACACAGCGCAGTGTCAGAAAGGCGGCGGAAAATGAAAAGTTCCATATTTCATAATAAGAGGATACTCTTTGTCTGCAGGGAGACATATTCGAAACCTCTTTTCTTTCTGGCAAGGGAGCTTAAGGAGGACAACGAGGTAGCGGCCTTCTATATAATGTCCTCCGAGAGCAAGTATAAAAAATGCTACTATAACGAGCATACAATCTATGAATTCAGGGAAAATCTGCCGGATGTAAAGCTCTACGACGTGGGCGACATCTGCGACCGGTTCGTGGAGGGCTTTGAAAAAAGCTCCTCCCCCGCCGATATGGAGTACCTGAAAATGATAGAGCGGGAGTATACCCACTTTAAGCCCCTGGGGCTGCAGCTTATGAGCTCTCAGGAGAATACGAAGCATTACCACTACAGGAAATACTGGGTAGTGACCTCCGACGAGGAAAACAACTACTGGCTGGAGCTCAACTACAGGAAGATAATAGGGCTTCTGGAGGAGTTTCGGCCCGATGTGATACTGGATACGGACAACGCGGAGCTGCAGCGGACCATTATGTGCGAGGTGGCCTACGCGAAAAAGATACCCTATATAACCATGGAATACGGTAAATACGGGTACTATAAATATCCCAGCTTCCAAAACTGCTTCGGCATAGATCCCTACTTCAGGGAGATTTATCAAAAAAAGCTGGCGGCGCCGGAGGAGGAGCTTAAGGAGGGGCTGGACTATGTGAAGGAGTTTCGGGAAAAGTCCAGCATCATGAACCAGGAATTCGCCGGCTCCGTCACCGTGCAGTATGAGAGGGATTCCTGGATCTGGATACTGAGGGTGATGCGCGGAAAGTGGAATTACTTCTGGGATATGGATATAAGGGCCGGAAACGCGAAATTAAAGAAAAAATCGCCGTTCCTTTATGCCAGGACCGCGCCTTACCTAAAATATTACTGGGATGAAATGCGTATAAAGAGGAAGTTCCTCGTAAAGAATAAATACTTCGAAGACCCGGTGGAGGGTGAGGACTATGTATATATGCCCCTGCACCTAATCCCCGAGTCCTCGGTCTTTGTAAAGGCCTCATTTTACGTGGACGAGCTGAACCTCATAGAACAGGTCTCAAAATCCCTGCCCGTGGGCTGGAAGCTCTATGTAAAGGAGCATCAGGCCATGCTCGGGGAAAGGGCTATTGAATTTTACGCGAAGGTTAAGGAGATAGCCAACGTAAGGCTGGTACAGATAAACTACTATAAGGACCCCAAGCCCTGGATAACCAAGGCCAAAGGCGTTGTAACCATAACCGGCACCGCGGCCTACGAGGCGGCGCTGCTGGGAAAGCGCTCCCTCATCTTCGGGGAGGTGCCCTTCGGGCTCATAGACGGGGTCAGAAAGATCCGCTCCTTTGAGGAGCTGCCGGAGGCCATCCGCTCCTTCGGGGAGATAGACAATATGAAGTCTGCGGCGGCCTATATAGAGGCTGTGAAGGAGGCCGGGCAGGAGGTCAGGATATTTGAACTCATGGACGAGGCGGAGGAGATCTTTGCCGGCAGGCATAAGGAAACTCCCGAGTTTTTAAGGCAGCTTGAGGAGCTGCTTAAAATGTTTGAAAAGGGGTATTTGAAATGGCAGGAAATATCGTCGAGAGATTAAGAGCCGGAAAATTTGTCCTCATAGCTGAGATAGGCGTGAATTACTACGATATAGCCGCAAAGCTTGGCATATCCAATATGGAGGCGGCGAAGCTCATGTGCAAGGAGGCGAAGGAGGCAGGGATACATGCGGTGAAGTTCCAGACCTACAAGGCAGGGACTCTTGCGGCCAAGGCTTCCCCCTCATACTGGGACAGGAGCGAAGAGCCCACGGCTTCCCAGTACGAGCTTTTTAAAAAGTTTGATTCCTTCGGGGAAAAGGAATACCGGGAGCTCAGGGAATACTGCGGCGAGATAGATGTCGAATTTCTGTCCACGGCCTTTGATTTTGAATCCGCGGATTACTTATATGACCTCATGAATGTCTATAAAATATCCTCATCTGACCTTTCGAACCTCCCCTTTATAGAGTACCAGGCGAAGAAGGGCAAGCCCATACTGCTGTCTGTGGGAGCGTCGAATAAGGACGAGATAGACCGCGCCATAGAGGCTGTGAGGAAGCACAATAGCTGCGAGCTGGTGCTGCTGCACTGCGTCCTCGAATATCCTACGCCCCTGAAAGACGCGAACCTGCTTAAGATAAAGAGCCTTAGGGAGCAGTACCCGGAATATTATATCGGCTATTCGGACCATACCAAGCCCACGGCTGACTGCAGGGTGATAAATACGGCCTACAATCTGGGGGCTGCGGTGGTGGAAAAGCATTTCACCCTGGATAAGACCCTAAAGGGCAACGACCACTATCACGCAATGGATCCGGACGATGCCCGGGCAATCCTGAAAAACATAGAGCTTCTGGACGAGATCCGTGGAAGCGGTGAATTAAAGAGTCTGGAAAGCGAGTCCGCCGCCCGTTCAAACGCCAGGCGCTCCATCGTTACGGCGGTGGATATAGCCGAAGGAGAGGTCATAACGGAGAAAATGCTTACCTTCAAAAGGCCGGGCACCGG
>CAMNBW010000011.1 GCA_946533525.1 uncultured Lachnospiraceae bacterium | reverse complement strand
TTCTTCAATACTACATTTACGATATTGGTGAGGATGAAGCTGACCAGGAGAACGACGAGGAAATATGCCGCAAACAGCAGAATACTTGCGATTACTGTGAATTGCACTCCCGTAAATCTGGGCATTATAAGATACAATATCTGGTGGTGGATCAAAAAGACACCGTAAGAATATTTTCCCACAAAGACTATGATCTTTTTTACAGCGGGATTTTTCATGACCTTAGGTGCAATGTAGGCAAGCATGATAAATATAAGGATCGAGCAAAAGCCGTCGCTTATTATCTCGTTATAAAACGGCAATTGGAAAAAGAGCATTACTGCCATTATCACGGCACAGACAATGGCAGCCGTGCGGGTAAACAGCTTTTTCCTGTAGGTTATTAACAGCATACCTATCCAGAAGTACATAAGACAGGTCAGGATATTTCTGCTGTCCGGCACCTTGAAGGTAGAGTCATACCACTTTATAAGCACAATAAAGATATTGGTATTCGGAAGTGAGTTGAACTTATATTTGAATATGTTCAGGAAGAACAACGCCGAAACTATGGCCGTTGAAACCCATCTTAAGCGCATGAAGCAAAACCGCACCAGGGGAAAAAGGAGGTAGAGGAAGATTATTGCCCCCAAAAACCACTCTCCGACGCAGAAATAGTTAAAATGAAGATGCAGGAAATAGCCGTCGACTCCGAAGACGGTGTACCACAGATTGCTCCAGTCTCCGCCCCAGTTCCAAAGCTTTATGGATTTGGAGGTAAGGTAATAGAAAATTATCCAGCAAAAATAGAAAAGCGGATAAATTGTAAGTATCCTCTTCCAGAAGAACTTAAGCATTCCCTTAAACTGCGCCTTAAAGCCGCCCTCGCCCTCCGGGGCAAAGGTAGGATAATTATAGATCAGGGAAGCTCCTGAGAGCATAAAAAAACAGGCGACAAATGTGCCTCCCCAGTCGCCGTTTGCAAATTTCAGAAAGGAGATATTCTCTCCGGGTATATTAAACTGCAAAAAAGAAAAGCTGTAGTGCTCCAGCAGTATAGCCACAATGCTTATCGCCCTGATAAGGTCGAGAGACGGCTGTTTTTCCTTTTTCATCAGACTCCTTACAGATCCTCAAAATGGAGCTTCCGCTCAATAAAATATGCGTATTTCTTAAAGCCTACATCCTTAAGTATAGTCTCGGCGCGGTCAAAATCCGCGGCAATGTCGGCTGTTTTATGCGCATCCGAGCCGACGGTTATTATCTCCCCACCCAGCTCATAATATTTTTCAAGTATGGAGATGTCGGGATTGGGCTGACCCACGCCCTTCCTGAAGCCGGCAGTGTTTATCTCTATGCCCTTGCCCTTCTTTATAAGCACATTTAAAAGCCTTTCTATGGAATCGGCATAATCCGAATAGACAAAGCTCTCCGGTCTGTCGGGCACATATCTCCAGGCGTAATCCAGATGCCCGTAAATATCGAAATCGTTGTGGCACATAGCATTTGCCACCTCGGCATCAAAATATACCATCATGGCCTCCTGAAGGCTTTCAAAGCTCTCAAAATAGGACGGGAACGCCACATCCTTACGCCTTGCCATGTGGGACGAGCCGATGATAAAGTCAAAAGGATATTTCCCCGCCAGAATGTGGTAGTCATCGGCGAGGTAGGTCTGAAGCCCCAGCTCCAGGCCGAAATAAATTTCTATATGCTTTTTTTCGGCAAAGTCCTTTAAAGAATTATATACATTCAGATAATTGTCAACATCCGTTACAAAGTCATCCTCATTCTCGCCGAAGGTATTGTCCTGGTCATAGTGCTCGGTAAAGCATATCCTCTTAAGCCCCTTATCGGAGGCCGCCGAGATCATATCCTTCATCTCCGATTCCCCGTCGGTGGATAACGTAGTATGCATATGAAAATCAGATAGTATCATTTATAATCCTCTTTTGTGCAGGCCTTCTCAGGGGAGACTTGCAGAGCTTTTCACACGATGAGCTCCGCAATATCGTATATCAGCTTTTCGGTATCCTGCCATCCCAGACAGGGATCGGTTATAGACTGCCCGTAAACCATGTTGTTGCTTATCTTCTGCGCCCCCTCCACAAGGTAGCTCTCTATCATAACTCCCTTTACAAGAGTCTTTATATCCTTGTTGTGCTTCCTGGAGTGGATGACCTCCTTAACTATCCTTATCTGTTCCTTATACTTCTTGCCGGAATTCGAATGATTGGCATCCACTATGCAGGCCGGGTTCTTTAACTCCCTTTCGGCATATTTTTCGGCCAGGAGCGCAAGATCCTCGTAATGATAGTTGGGAAGATTATTCCCGTGCTTATTTACTGAACCCCTTAAAATCGTGTGCGCCAGGGGATTTCCGGAAGTCCTGACCTGATAACCCCTGTATACAAAGCTGTGAGGATCCTGCGCCGCCACCAGCGAATTCAACATAACGCTTAAATCTCCCGAAGTCGGGTTTTTCATGCCGCTTGCCACATCGAAGCCGGAAACCACTATCCTGTGCTGCTGATCTTCCACAGAGCGCGCTCCGATTGCCACATACGAAAGAATATCCGAAACATAGCCCCAGTTGTCGGGATAGAGCATCTCATCGGCCGCGGTAAGGGACGTCTCCGAAATCGCCCTTATATGCATCTTTCTCATTGCCATTATGCCCTTGGTAAAATCCGTCTTTCCCTCCGGGTCGGGCTGATGGACGATGCCTTTATAGCCCTCTCCCGTAGTCCGGGGTTTATTGGTATATATCCTGGGGATTATTATCAGCTTGTCCTTTACCTTCTCGGCCACAGGGGCAAGCCTTGAAATATAGTCGCAAACAGGGTCCTCGCTGTCCGCCGAGCAGGGCCCGATTATAACGAGAAAGCGGCTCGATTCACCCTTTATGACCGCGCTTATCTCCTCGTCCCTTTTGCGCTTTATCTCACGCAGCTCCTCCGGCATAGGATACTCTTCCTTTATCTCCTCCGGAGTCGGAAGCTTTTTGATAAATTCAAATGACATTGTAAAACCTCTTAAAACTGTATAAAAAAATACTTAGATGATAAAAACGGGCCGCCCTTTAAGCGGCCCGGAATAATAATAATCTGTCAGTGTCTCGGATGTGCCTTATTATAAACCTCTCTAAGGTGCGAATGCGACATATTGGCGTATATCTGGGTTGTAGAAATATCCGAGTGCCCCAGCATCTCCTGAACCGAACGAAGATCCGCTCCATTCTCCACCAGATGCGCCGCAAAGGAATGTCTTAAGGTATGGGGAGTGATGTCATCCTTTATCCCGGCCTTCTTGGCATAAAACTTAATCAGCTTCCAAAAGCCCTGCCTTGACATCGGAACCCCGGAGCAGTTCACAAAGAGAGCTGTCTCGTTCTTGTCCTCCACCATTGCATCCCTGGAGTGCGCCAGATAATTCATCAGCGCTATCTTGGCCTCCGAGCCGAAGGGGATTACCCTGTCCTTGTTCAGGTCGTGACAGTCTATATAGCTCATCGTAAGATTCACATCCGTAACCTTTAGGGAAATGAGCTCGGTAACCCTCATTCCGGTTGCATATAAGAGCTCGAGCATCGCCTTGTCCCGAAGATCCTTGGGCGTTTCCCCCTGAGGCTGGTTTAAAAGCCTTATGACCTCATCGGGAGTTAATATCTTGGGTATCTTTTTTACTATCTTGGGCGACTTCAGATTTTCGGAAGGATTTTCATTCATGAAGCCGTTCTTTACCAGGAAATGGAACAGCGCCTTGATGGAAGCAATATTCCTCGATACCGTTGCTGCAGTAAAGTTTCGCTTTTCCAGATCCACGATATAGGCATTCAGGTCTGCCTCTTTGACATTGCGGAGGCTGTCGAGACCCTTACCCTTAAGGAAATTGACCAGCTTAGTCAGGTCACGTTTGTAAGAAAGCTCCGTGTTATTAGAGGCTTTTTTAACGTTATGTAAATAATTTATGAATTCCTGTAACTGCTCTTCCATGTCCCCTCAACATTCTCCTGACGAAGCATTCCCCAATTTCGCCCCGCCACTTTGAACATTATATAGTTAAATTTAAGGAAAAGCAATCGCTATTTTAGGCCGCAAGTGCCGTAAAATCCCCACTTTTTCAAAAAAATCACAACATGTCGTTTGCGTCATTTTTTGCCTCCGCTACATGTTGTGAAAAAAATTTTTTTATAATTTTTTTATATTATGTTAACAAAATTATGTATCCTTTGGTAACAAATTACGTAAATCAGCGTATCTCCCGGCCTTTCTCAACCTATCTGCAATATTTTTCGGAATATGCCAAAATTGATGCTATGGTTTTATTGTCAATAATCTCCGCATCAAAGATCATCCTCTTAAGCTCGTCGAGCTCATAGGCCTCCACGTCGATGAACTCATCCTCATCGAGATCCTGCTTTGTGGGGGTAAGTCCCTGGGCGACATAGACCTCTATCTTTTCATCGCAGTACGCAATGGCCGTAACTATTGTAATAAGGTGCTCGAGCTTACTGCAGCGGTACCCCGTCTCCTCCTCGAGCTCACGCATGGCGGCGGTCCGATAGGGCTCCTCCTTGGAATCCCTGCCTCCCGCCGGTATCTCCAATGTTATCTGGTCGATGGCCGGCCTGTACTGGCGCACCATCAGTATCTTGCCGTCGTCTGTTACCGGGAGGACAGCGCTGGCGCCCTTATGCAGCATCATATCGTAGTGGACTATATGCCCGTCCGGCGTCTTCATGACATAATCACAGTATTCAAGTATATTGGACTTCCTGATAACCTTCTGTTCAAGTTTTTCAAACTTTTGAACCATTAAGCCTTTTCCTCCAATATTTTTTCTATGCTTACGATCTTTACGCAGAGCGTAAACAGCTTTGCCGCAACCTTAAGGTCCTCAAGGGGCGGATAGGTCGGCGCTATACGGATATTTGAATCGTTCGGATCCTTCTTATAGGGCCAGGTGGAGCCTGCTCCCGTCATGACTACTCCGCCCTTCTTTACCTTGTCCACAACCGCCTTCGCGCAGCCGGGAAGGGTTTCAAAGCTTATAAAATATCCTCCCTTAGGCTTGGTCCAATCACCTATCCCTAAGCCTCCCAGCTCGGTTTCAAAGGTCTCCTCGAGCATCTCGAACTTAGGCCTTATTATATCGGCGTGCTTTCTCATATGCTCCCTCATGCCTTCGATGTTCTTAAAGAAGCGCACATGCCTTAACTGGTTCACCTTGTCGTGGCCTATGGTCTGGTTCTTAAGCTGCTGCATAATATCTTCCAGATTGTTGGGCGAGGTGGCCAGTGCCGCAATACCGCTTCCCGGGAAGGTAATCTTCGAGGTAGACGAGAATTTATAGACCATATCGGGATTGCCTGCGTGCTTGCACTCCTCGAGTATTTCTATCAGCACGTCCTGATCGTCGTCGTATAAATGATGTATGCCGTAGGCATTGTCCCAGAATATACGGAAGTCACGCGCCTTGGGGTGAAGCCTTGCAAAGCGCTTTACCGTCTCGTCGGAATAGGAATAGCCCTGGGGATTGGAATACTTGGGTACACACCAGATCCCCTTTACAGCCTCATCCTCGGAAACCAGTTTTTCCACCATATCCATATCCGGCCCGGTGGGTGACATCGGTACGGGTATCATCTCTATTCCGAAATACTCCGTTATGGCAAAATGCCTGTCATAGCCGGGTGAGGGGCAAAGGAACTTAACCTTCTTTAACCTGCACCAGGGCGTATTGCCCATTATACCGTGGGTAAAGGCCCTCGCTACTGTATCGTACATAACGTTAAGGGAAGAATTGCCGTAGATTATGATATTGTCGGGGTTATTCTCCATCATGGCTCCGATAAGCCTCTTGGCCTCGTAAATACCTGTCAGGATACCGTAGTTTCTGACATCGGTTCCATCCTCGGAGCTAAGATCCGCATCCGAATAAAGTACGTCCATCATCCCCATCGAAAGATCCAACTGCTCCCTGCAGGGCTTCCCCCTGCTCATGTCGAGCTGCAGCTCCATCTCCTGGAAATGATGGTATTCTTCCCTTAAGGTCTTCAATTCGTTATTCAGTTCATCCGGGCTCATTTCTATATACGATTTCATCTTTTCTCCTCTACTCCTTGCTTAACGGCGGTTGCTGATAAAGCTTTCTGTTGATATATTCTTTTTTCTGTTCAAGATATTCGATAGTTTCAGTCGCATTTTCTTTTTTTGCGCGTTTCAATGCTTCTTCCACTATTTCCAGCTGATCAAAAAGATTATTATTTATCTCTTTTTCATTTGTCGGCATGATCACAACCTCCTTGCATATTTTTTCCGTATTTTATCATATCGAATAAAACAATGGCAACAAGTAACAAAACTCCCAAAAGGGTAAGACAGGCTCCTAACCTCAGGTACGGGGTCTCGTAGCGCAAAAGGATATTGTGCTCTCCCGCCTTAAGCTTAAGGCCCATAAACATTATATTGGCCGGGACAAGCTCCTGCTCCTTACCGTCCACATAGGCCTTCCACCCCTTTGAATAGGGGAGCGAAAAGACCATGAACTTATCCCTGCTAAGCCTCGCCCTGCCGCTTATCATGTTGTTGTCCATGACAATATCCTCCAGAGGCTCGGCAGAGAGCTCCTCCAAACGCTGATTTATCCCCTGCGTCCCCTGGCAGATAACGTCGAATCGCTCAAAGCTGTAATAACCCGCATCCGGGAAAAAGAGGTAGAGCTCGCTTAAGCCCTCTTCACCATAACCCATATTGACCATAAAATTATTGTGGCCCGTATAGCTCATATGGTAGGGGGTATAATAGATTATCTTACCCGTATAGTCTCCCTTCGTTTTTCCGAAGCGAAGCTCGGCCGAGCTCAAAGGCTTTTCTGCGGCCTCATTCCTCTTTATCTCAGCCCTTTGATAGGGCGAAAGCGCCTTCCATTCCTCGGGAGTATACATCTCCTCCGGCCCAATATCCCCGTAGCTTAAGCCCTTTACCACAACGCAGGTCTCCGCATTTCCGACAGGCTTTAACTTAAGCCTTAAAACGGACATATCGCTCCTTACCGTAAAGCGTCCCTCTTCAATGTCCACCTTTCCGCTCTCCACCTCGATATTTTCAAGTACGCTCTCGGAATTAAGCTTTAGCTTCGCCTCCGGCAGGTCCGCGGCTCCCTCCTTTATAACCGCGCCCTCCAGCATCGCCTCCTGCCGCTCCTCTGCCTTAAGGGAATAAAAATCCTTCTCAGGAATTACGTTTTCATAGGTGTAGCCCAGGGGCAGCGCCCTATCGGCCTCAAAGCCCAGAGCCACGCCGTCATAGGTCTCCGCTTCCGAAACCTTTTTCCTGTAGTTAAAGGGCAGCTTGTCTTCGCTTCCCTGCTTTACCGTATAGTATTTGACGCTGAGCAGGGCGTCCAAAATGCTTCTGTTCTCAGAACCCGTGAAGCGGTAGTCCAGCGTAGTATTGTAGTACATCTCCTGTAAAAATGAAGAGATCCCGTTATTCAGCAGTGAAAAATACCGCCCCGGTATTGCAAATTCACGGTTTAAGGCGCTGTTTGTCATGGAGCTTACATCGATCTCCCTTATCCTGTAATAGCCCTCATCCCCGATGGCAGCTATGGCCTTATCGGAATTTTGTTCCTCTATTATCCGCCTGGCCTCATGGTATGAGGCGTACTTTTCAAGGGAGGTATCTGTCTCGTCCGGACTCCCAAGCCCCCACATCGAAAAGGTGATCGCCCCGATAAAGATAAAGTATAAAAGCAAAGCCCAAAGCTTCAGGGAAAGCTCCGACAGCTTCTTTATATCCGCGCAAAGAAGCAGCACTGCCGTCAACAGTAAAACCGCCGTCGAGCAATAGGTCTGGGGCTTCCTTATATCAGCATCCAGAAGCGGCAGGAGGGCAAAAAGCAGCATTATAAGAGCCGCCCTCCTCCTTTCCCCGAAGTCAGGCTCCTTAAATTCCGGGAAGACCTTTGCAAAGATATATGCGTTCAGCAGGGAATAGGCGAAGATCCATCGGTTGGTCACATAGCCGAAGCCGTTAAAGACATAGCCGAAAAAGGGAATAAGGGCAAAGGCCGTCAAAACCGCAAACAACAGCTTCTCCCCGAAATATTTCTTCTTTTTAAGAAACATTATTATCACTGCCGCTGCGGCCATCGGAGGAAAGCCCAGGTTCGTCCAGCTCCCCGGCATCTGCATATTAGTATAATCCGCCATAAAGGAAAGATAGTATTTGAACGGGTAAAGGAGGGGGAGCTTATTGTCCGCCCCTATCCGGTTTGCCGAGAGCATTATATCCATTACGGGCAGCAGCACGACCATCGACATAAGCAGAGCCGAGCCGCCGTATAAAAGACATCTTATGAGAGCGGGCAGAGCCTCCTTAAAGCCATTAAATCCTCTCTTCCCGTAAAGCATGGCATATCTGTATGCGATATAAAGAAGGGTCAGGAGTCCTTGAATATACAAAAGATAAAAGTTGCTTAAAGCCGCCAGAAAGATGGACAGACTGAAAAGCAGGCCCTTTTTGTCCCTGAAGATCTTATCCACCCCCAAAAGGATCAGCGGAAAGGTCAGGATCGGTATCCCGAACATGAGATGCTTCATGACCGCCACAAGAGTATAACCGGAAAAAATATAGATGAAGGAGCCTATAAGAGTCGCGCCCCTGCCGTTTCCGTGCCATATGGAAAACCAGGAAAAGGCCAGACCTCCGAGATAGAGCCTTAGGATAAAGATAAAGGTATAGCAGTAGTCTATATATGAATTCGGACAGATAAGACAGATCAAGGCCAGGGGATCGCCTATCTCATGGTAATTAAGTACCTGCAGAATATCCTCTCCCAGTCCAAGCTTAAAATCCCACATCGGAAAATAAAGCCTGCCGCTGAGAGCCTGAACTGCCGCCTTTTTTAAGAGCTTCGAATAGTACAGCAGGACGTTATAGTGCTGGGAGATACCGTCGCCTCCGTCAATAAAGGTCCTGTCATAAATCAGGAAATACCTGAATACAAATATCGCCGCAACGACGAACAGGAGCGTATAGGCGACAAAATAGGAATATTTCTTTTTTTTGAATCTATCCAGACCGGAGGCAAGCTTTTCCGGAACAAAACTATAAAACATACTATATATATACCATCCCAAAGCTTATTTTTCAATTATCTTGTGTTATGGGACTTCTTATGATATTATGAATCCGCGATGTATCCTCACCACAAAAATATTCGGGGAATATCAGCAGGAGGTAAATATTATGACTAATCAATCTACTGTATCTGTCAACATGTCCAACAGAAGCTCTAAGGTTTCGACCATGGTGGGTCTCGGACTTCTGACCGCCATCGTCATTGTTCTGCAGGCTCTCACAGTCAGCATCCGCCTCGGAGTCTTCACTATCACCCTTGTATTGGTACCTATAATCGTCGGAGCAGCCCTCTACGGCTATGCAGCCGGAGCCTGGCTTGGCTTTGTGTTCGGCGTCGTCGTCCTTATGACCGATGCAAGCCTGTTTCTTGCCATTACCGTTCCCGGCACTATCGCAACCTGTGTCTTAAAGGGCGTTCTTGCAGGCCTTATATCCGGCATGGTATACAGGGCTTTTTCAGCTAAAAACAAGCTTTTGGCGGTTATTCTGGCTGGTGTCGCGGCTCCTGTGACCAACACCGGAGTCTTCCTTATCGGCTGCCGCCTCTTCTTCTACGATACAATTAAGGAATGGGCCTCTGCTGCGGGCTTTGAGAATGCCGGCCTTTACATGATAGTCGGTCTCGTGGGACTTAACTTCTGTGTTGAGCTTGCCATAAACCTTGTTTTAAGTACTGTCATCGTGCAGATAATAAATCTCGGTTTCAAACACAAGGCAAATAATTAAAGTGAATCTGTCGTTCACTAAAAATAAGAGGGAGATCCGGAAATGATCCTTGCAATCGACATCGGAAATACAAATATCAATATCGGCAGCTTCGACGAGGACAATATCCTCTTTTTGGAGCGCGCCTCGACTGATATAAGAAAGACAGAGCTGGAATATGCGGTTCTTATAAAAACAATACTGGAGATCCATGAGATAAAGGCCTCGGAAATAAGCGGAGCCATAATCTCCTCCGTAGTGCCCTCCTTAGTCCACACCATAAAGGTGGCTTTGAGGAAGCTTATAAACTGCGATCCCCTGGTTGTAGGGCCCGGGATAAAGACCGGACTTAATATCCGTCTGGACAATCCGGCCCAGATAGGTGCGGATTTTGTTGCGGAAAGCGTTGCCGCCATCAAAAAATACGGAGCTCCGGTCATCATAATCGATATGGGTACTGCTACGACCTTCGCGGTCATAAATAAAGACAATGAGTACCTCGGCGGCGCCATCTATCCCGGAGTAGTCGTATCCATGGACGCCCTGGTAAGCCGGACCTCCCTTCTGCCTACAATTTCCTTCGGAAAGCCGAAAAAATGTATAGGCAGCAACACCATCGACGCTATGAAGAGTGGAATAATCTACGGAGAAGCCGCAAAGCTAGACGGGCTTATAGACCGCTTTGAAGAGGAGCTGGGCTATGAATGTAAGGTAATAGCCACCGGCGGCCTGTCTAAGGTTGTCGTTCCGAACTGCAGACACAATATCGTTCTGGATAATGACCTCATCTTAATCGGCCTTAAGATCCTCTACGACAAGAATACACGATAAAAAAAAGGGGTGTTCACATTGAAAAGGCCAATGTGAACACCCTATTTAATGTTTTAGATCCGGCTTTTTTAACTCTTTCTTTCTCTTTCTTCTCTTGGTTAAGCCCCCGAGACGGTTATAGACAAAAAACAGCTGAACCAGGACTTTATTCAAAGGTCCTATCCTGTCCTTCGTAGTGCGGTGGTAAAGCTCTCCTCCGTATTCAAACATCGTCCCCTGCTTTATGTATCTTATAAGGTCGTCCTCGCTCGCAACATCGTCGGGCACCTCGGTCCAGGCCTTACCCACACAGTCAATCCTGTGGGAATCAGAGCCAGCCGTCACACATTTACGGTAGACTTCTGCTATGCAAAGAGCCTCCTCATTGCTGTCCTCGGGCTCACAGGCATTAAAGACCTCCACAAAATCAAAGCGCTTCATCGTCGATGCCTGGTGCTGCCTGCGGTTATTGGAATAGCTCATATATCTCTCTCCGCAGGGATGCGCGGGTCCGCAGACTCCCCCGTACCTGTGGACTATATCGATAAGAAGACTGACCGGCAGGCCTCTTAATTCCAGTATCTTAAGCTTGACGTCCCTTGGCATGATGACAAGGATATGGCCCGCATCCAGGGTATCGTACTCCACCCCCTTAAGCACCAGAAAGTCGGTATGCCTCTTACCCATTATGTTGTTTTTATAATATCTGTAGCCCTTGTAGGAATCGTGATCCGTAACAAGCATACCACCAAAGCCCTGAGATTTCAGGCTTTCTATATAATCCTCAATAGAAACCTTTGCATCTACGGAGCCTTCCTTCGTATGGCAATGCATATCGATCTTCAAATCTTAAATTACCTCATTGATCTTAAGAACCAGATCATCCCTCTTTACAGGCTTTAATAAAAAGCCGTTGGGATGCAGAGACAGACAGTTGAGCACCATCTGCTTATCCGAAACTCCGGTAAGGAATACTACGGGTACTCTCTTGCCGTTCTCCATATTTCTGATTATCTGAAGAGTCTGAGCCCCATTGAGATCCGGCATGAAGCAGTCCAAAAGGATACAATCCGGCAGCTGTCTCTCCAAAAACTTGATGGCAAGCCTTCCGGACTTGACTCCGGTAACCCTGTACCTCTCCTCAAGATAGGAACGAACAGTCTTAAGCGCCGTAACGTCGTCATCGACTATAAGTATATGCTTCTGCCTGTCCGAAGAAGAGATCATCTCGAGGATACACATCTTGATCTCCTGAATCGAAGAATTCCTGTCGAGCCAGTAATCCTGCTTGGGATCGATATTCTTCTCAAAGATCTCCCTGTCTTCCTCGTCGGACAAAAGCAACATAGGAAGCTCGGCAAAACGCTCGTCCTCCCTTAAATCCATAAGGGAGAACAGCTTCTGACGGCTGATCGTTTCCACATAAACGATTATACAGTCAGGTATCGCGTTTCCAACCGCCGAAAGCATATTGCTCTCGGACATAGACAGACTGGATACGTGATACTTGCTCGAAATATTCTTTTCCAGCTCCTTAAGAGCACCAATCTTTGTGGATATGAGTAAGACTCTGTCCATTAAATCTTCCCTGTCTGTAAAATAAAGAATATTATAACCGTTATAAACCCTAGAGGTTAAAACAGTTACGGAATCCCAAACTTATCTCAACACAAAACTCAAGGTAACTATAACACAAAATATTGTAAAATAAAACCCATATTTTAGGTTTTAAACACGTTTTTTGAACACGATTAACACAATTTATACGCTTTGATACCCGGCCTTGAAGGCTCTTACGTTTATGTCTATAAGCTTCTGCGGCACCTTCGCCCGCACGCACCTAAGCCACTCCTCTTCCTCAAAATCCAAATACCGGGCTGCCATGCCGAGAACGATTACGTTAAATACCTTGGGATTGCCAAGTTTTTTAGCTTCTGCCATAGCATCGATGGAATATACGGTGTACTTCTTTTTTAATTCCTCAATGATATTCTCCGGATACTTTGCAGCTCCGGTGACAACCGGCATCGGGTCTATCCTCTGGTCGTTGACTATCAAAACTCCGTCTTTTTTAAGGAAATGCGCATATCTTAAAGCCTCCAGCCTCTCAAAGGCGATCAGCACATCCGCCTGCCCTTCCTCCACGATCGGCTCGCGCACCTTTTCGCCGTAGCGCACATAGGTTACCACAGAGCCGCCTCTCTGAGCCATGCCGTGGACTTCCGAAAGCTTTACATCATAGCCGGCATCCAGCATAAGAGATCCCAATATCCTGCTGGTAAGAAGTGTTCCCTGACCGCCGACTCCTACTATCATTATATTCTTAGTTGTGTTTTCCATCTTATGCTCCCCTTCCTTGCTCAAACCTCATATAGCTTAAGCGCATCGAATTTGCAAAGCTTCGTACACAGCCCGCAGCCGTTGCACATCGTCTCATCTATCTTTATATAGCCCTCCTCTGTCTTCGTGACCGCAGGGCAGCCGGGCTTAAGACAGGCTCCGCACTTTTTGCACTTATCCTTGTCACACTCCGCCTTATAGGGGAATTTCTGGCCCTTAAGGAGCGCACAGGGGGCGCAGGCGATTATAACCGAAAGCGCATCGCGCCCTGTCTCTTCCTTGACTACCCTCTCAAATTCCTCTATATCGAAGGGATTTACCTCCACCACATTTTCTATGTTCATGGCCTTGCATAGCTTATATATCGAGATAGCGGGTACCTCGCGCCCGTCCAGGGTCTTGCCGGTAGCCGCGTGGTCCTGGTGCCCGGTCATTCCGGTAGTGGAATTGTCGAGAATGATAACGGTCCCGTGTACCTGGTTATAAGACATATTTACCAATGAGTTTATGCCCGTATGCATGAAGGTGGAATCTCCTATCACGGCCACGAAATTTTTGGCAAAATCATGTCCCTTGGCCTTCTCAAAGCCGTGCAGCGTCGAAATGGACGCCCCCATGCAAACCGTTGTATCCACCACCGAAAGGGGAGGAACCGCTCCCAATGTGTAGCAGCCTATATCTCCGCAGGCATTTATCCCGAGCTTCTTTAATACATAGTAGGTCGACCTGTGGGGACAGCCGGGGCAGAGTATAGGAGGACGGTTAGGCACTTCGGCCCCTTTGGTAGCCACATCCTCACCCTTTAAGGCCTTTCTTAAAAGGTTGGCCGAATACTCTCCTTCGAGTGTAAAGAGGTCCTTCCCCTCACACTTTATTCCCATTGCCTTTATCTCGGTCTCAAAGAAGGGCTCAAGCTCCTCAAAGACTATGAGCCGCTCCACGCTTTCGGCGAACTCCCTTATAAGCTTCTCCGGCAGGGGATATACCAGCCCCAGCTTAAGTACGCTCGCTTCAGGGAAAATCTCCTTAACATACTGGTAGGCTATGCCGCTCGTTATAAAGCCTATTTTGTTATCGCCCTTTTCAATGCGGTTTATCTCAAGGGTATTTGCGTCCTCAGCTAATCTCTCCTCCCTTAAGACTACGGCGTGGTGCCTTCCTATGGCGCTGGCCGGCATCATGCAGTATTTCTTTATATCCCTGCTGTAGGGCTTATCCTCGGGTACGACCCTGTCTCCAAGCTCCACCATGCCCTGGGAATGTGCCAGCCTCGTGGTGGTCCGCAGGATTACCGGGGTATCGTACTTTTCGCTGATCTCATAGGCCAGCTTCGCAAATTCCTTGGCTTCCCCGGAATCCGAAGGCTCGATAACCGGTATATGGGCCGCCCTTCCGATAAGGCGGGTATCCTGCTCATTCTGTGAGGAATAAAGTCCGGGGTCGTCCGCTACAGTCAGCACCATACCGCCATTTACCCCGATATATGAAAAAGTATACATGGGGTCAGCAGCCACATTAAGACCCACATGCTTCATACAGGCGAAAGACCTGACTCCTGCTATCGAGGCGCCTATCGCTACCTCGCAGGCCACCTTCTCATTCGGGGACCACTCGGCGTAAACGTCGTCATATTTTACCAGCGCCTCGCTGATCTCCGTGCTGGGAGTTCCGGGATAAGCCGCCGAAACCTTGACTCCGGCTTCCCAAAGCCCTCTGGCGATCGCCTCGTTTCCTAACATCAATTCCTTCTCAGCCATTAATTTCTCCTCCTAATGTTAAAGGGAGCTTGCCCCCTTAATCCCTTATATGAAACACTTAAAAAGCTGCTTCTCTCTATTATACAAAGCTGCTTTCCCAGACCTCAACGCCGCTGTTCTGGAAGATCGCAGAAATCCTGTCCCTTAGCATATCCTTTGTAATCCCCTTTTTAAGGATGACCATTATAAAGCCGCCGCCACCGGCTCCCGCTATAAACCGGGCGTCAATAAGATCCTGACAGGAAATAAAGATCTGGTCTATGCAGCTGTTGGTCGAACCCGCATCGAGCTGACGCGAAAGCTCCCAATGCCTGTCCAAGAGTCCGGCAAAGGCGTCTATATCCCCTCTTTCCAGATAAAATCTCATAAGGGCCGCCGTGGGCTTCATTTCCCGAAGGGCATCCACCGACTTTTGCTTGCCTCCTATATAGCTTCCTATGACATCCCGCAGAAGGTTTCTGGCAAGCCTCCTCTGCCCTGTATAAATAAGGGCAAAGCGCTGGTTCAATTCCTCCATGGCCTCTTTGCCTATGTTTAAGGTTTCAACAGTCAGCTTCTGCTCGAAGCCCGGCTTGGAGCTTATGAACTTTATCCCCGGAGTCAGTCCTCCGACCTGGTCCTGCCAGCCGCCTCCGGTGCTCATAAGCTGCTCCATGCAAAGCACTATCCCGTAAATCTCATTATCGGTCTTTTCAAACCCGAGGAATTCAAATATCCCCTTTACACAGGCCGCCGCAAGGATGGAACTGGTTCCGAGGCCCGACCCCTTGGGGACTCCGACTACCTGAGTGGACAGGTAGATACCGCCTCCCAGCTCCTCTAATATTTCCTTAAGGGTCTTTGACGTATCGCTTAAAGGTATGACCCCGCAGGCTATGAGCGCCGCCTTGTGAAGAGCGAACTGGTCGTAGG
>CAMNBW010000010.1 GCA_946533525.1 uncultured Lachnospiraceae bacterium | reverse complement strand
AAGAGCACATACAATTCGCTCCGACTACTACTGCCTGACTCAACCTTTTACCTCCGTTTTGGACTCGGCTTCAGCTTCAGTTTCTCCCTCAGCCTCCTCCGTGTTTTCCGGGTCTGACTCGCCTGTGGGGAAAGCCTTATTTGGATCCAGCTCTCCGCCTTCGTAAAAGTCCACCACCTGAAACTTTACTTCTCCGTCCACGACGTATCTCACCAGATAAGTCTGGTCTCCTCCGTCGTCCCGAACTCTTAAAAGATAATCTCCATCCTCGTTTACACTTCCGAAGATTATCCTCATTATCGGCAGATTTGAAGTAAATTCCTTCTCGAGCGGACTTTTCAGCTTAATATCCTGAGGGCCCTCATTTCCGAGCACCTCTATTTTTTCATAGCTTTTTTTGTCCGGCTGCAATAAACCGTAATACTTGCCTTCCAGCGAAACCCATGCTCCCGCGCTGCTGAATACATTCATAAGCAATTTCTTAGGAGTGTATTCATTGGCTGTGCAGGCTATCCTGGATAAGTTTATTGCCTCCAACGCTTCAAGAAAAGGAAGATTACCTGAGAGACTAAAAAAGCCTTCACCCATTTTTGCTTTCTCTGATGGTATCAGGAAAGCAACGCATTCCGGAATATTGGCGTCAAGCTCTTCATACCTGATATGGGTAACATATTCTTCAAACCCCGCTACTTTTATACGCATGAGAAAATCTTCCCTGCCGGTGTTTATGAATACGTAATTCCCGTTTCCGCGCTCCTCCGGTCGCACTTTTCTTTCATCTCTCATAAAAAGGACATTTCTCTCATCTACCGTTGCTCCCGTTGTTGTATCCACGAGCCTCACCAACAGATCCAGTTTTGCTCTCAGAACAGCGAAAGCTTCCACGTATCCTTTCCTCCTTTCTTAGGAACCTCTAAGTTCCTTACTATGGTAATAATGTTTTGTGTGTGAGTCCTTAATATTGATCCTCACCCACCGTATGCAGTGAGAAGCTTGCATCCACAACTCTGGGCGTTTCGATGATCTCTCCGCTCGACAGGAATACAGGTGCCGCCTTATAGAACAGGCTGATCTGATATGGTTTGTTGATCGCCTGCCACACCCTTACCTTTTCCTCCAGACTTATCTTCGCTTGAGACAGTGTGATCGGAGGTTCCTGTGTTGTAAGCCACGACTGCAGCTCATCAGGCCGCACGGAATTATTGTCATTGACTATCTGTGCGACTCTACCGATGATTTTTTGTATATCCGGTGCTTTCAGTCCCATCTGGGATCCACCGTTTATAAAGACCATATAATATAAAGCATACGGTCTTGGCGGCTTGGACAGCTCGGCCCTTCCCCTCTCCATGAGCCTCGGACTGGAAAGCTGCACATCCTCTACTATGTCGTAGAGGTAGAGCCCTACAATGTAGTCCACGTCCTGTGAAAGCGGGGAAGAAACCTCGATGTTGTTCGGAGACGGTATGGGCTCCGGACACATCTTTTCTCTCAAAGTCCTTACTATATATGCACTAACATCTGAAATTATGGGATAATCAGCCATTTACACTTACCCTTGTCTTAAAAAATTTACCTTAATTTATTCCTCTTCGCCGTCGCCGGAGAATGCGCTTAACAGATCCCCTGCCCTTGCCTCCATCGCGCCTGTCAGGCAGACACCGCTCGCGGTGTTGTCCACGTATTCGCAGGTTACACCGAAGAAGTCCTTTGAGTCCTCCTCGTCCAGATACAGGACTCTGGAGAATTTGGTACTGTATTTAAGCTTACTGGTTGTATTTCCTCTCTCCAGGTTAATATCGTTCGCCTTAAATATATATACGTTGGAACCCTTGGTCATGGTAGCTGTTTTTCTCGAATTATCATAAAAATATCTGAAATCCGTGACCTCACCTATGGTCTTCATGCTTATGAACTTAGGGGTCTTGTCCTTATATTTCGCGTAGAAATATTTGTTGTTTTTCTGTCTGCCGAGCTCTGTGCATCTCTGGGCCAGAGTTCCCGCAGCCCTGCAGCCCTGGGTCGAAAATCTCTGCAATGCCGCCGTGGTTATGGCGAGCTCGTCCATGTTCATATTCTCTATGGACTTGCCCATAATGCTGGCTATGAGGTCGTTTAGCTGATCCTCGGACATATTTATGCCCGTACCTGCGCCTGAACCGCTGCCGCTTCCGCTTCCATCGCCGCTGCCCGAGCCGCTTCCGCTGCCGGAGCCATCTCCACTGCCGTCTCCGCTTCCGTCGGCGTTTTCATCTCCTGCGCCATCACCGGCTCCGCTTCCATCGCCGCTGCCGTCTCCGCTGCCTGCTCCATCACCGGCTCCGGCTCCGCTTCCGTCGCCGCTGCCCGAACCGCTTCCGGAACCACTGCCTGAGCCGCTGCCCTTGCCGTCCTTCTTTCCGGAAACCGACTTGGCTCCATTGGGATCTCCAAGGCCGTTAAGCGCATCCAGGGCGGAGGAAACATCCGCATCCGGATCCTCTGCCAGAGCGGCCAGGGCATTGCTCTTTATCCTGTCAGCCAGGGAGGAGGTATCGCTGTTGCCGGACTTGGCCTCCTCGTCCGCTATATCCCTGTCCACTGCTTCTATCTGTGCGTCGAGCTTCCTCGCGCCTGCCAGATCGTTATTGTCTAAAGCCTCGTCTCTCTTCCTCTGCAGCTCTTCCTTCTTGGCATTAAGCTCGTCCAGCTTGCTCCTTAAGCTCTCGTCGGAATTCTTTATCTGCTCCGCCAGATCCTTTAACCACTTTATATGTATATCCACGCTTCCCGTGGCCTTTTCCGCGAAATCATCCCCGGGAACCGAGCCCTTTAAGCCCTCTGACCAGTCAATCGCGCCCATCGTATAGTTATAGGCGTTCTCAGCGCTTTCTCTTTGCCTGTAGGCCTCTATAAGGAACTCGAGCTCTGTACGTTTGGCCTCCGCATCGTTTAACTGCTCGTTTAAGGCATTCTCCGCTGCGGCTGCCGAATCGCCCGAATCGAGATCCGCCAGATACTCCTCGGAAGCTCCTGCGGTGATCAGGCCCTCGTATTTGCCCTCTCCCAGATTTAAGAGCGAACTGTCGAGAAGGTTTAACTCGCTGTCCTTGTTCTTTATATGGCTCTCCTGAATATTGATTACATCCCTCAGGAAGTTTATAGGTCCCGCAGCCCCGTCCGCCGAAGCCTCGTCTATGACCTGTACCGAATATTCGTAGTTTGCATGCCCCAAGACGCTCTCCTGATCGGTCAGGGCGTTGGACTTATATGTATTTGCGCTCTGCTGGCACTGCGACATTCCGTCGGCGATAGCGTCGATAAGGCTGGCGTCCCGATTGAAGGGATGATTGGGCTTTTGCTTCTTATCGTCGTCGCTATCCTCGTCGTCACCGCTGTCCTCTTCTTCCTCTTCTTCTCCGAACTCGTCGAACTCCGGCTGCAGGGGATCCCACCAGCCGCCGCTTCCGCCCGATTCAAAGTAATGGCTGACCGAATCCCGCAGCTCGGCTATATAATCCGGTTCCCCGGAAATATCGTCTTCCTCTGAGCTCGCATCCTTGAAATTTCCGAATGCGGTATAGTATTTTCCGCTCGCCAGGGAGTTTAAAACTCCAAGTGCATTGTGCTCATTGGACGCAAGCTTGCCCATTACTATAGCCCGCCTCTTGGCGTCCACCTTGGACATAAGGCCGTAGATTATTTCCGCCTCCTCGTCCTGGCCGGAGGCCTTTAAGCTCTTGTGGCAGGCCCAGAGCCTCGCCAGCTGGGCATCGCACTCGTCCGTTTCGCTGTCTCTTAAATTGAGGCCGAAGAAGGTGGACAGGAGCTGATAGTTATATACATCCGTTCTTAAGTTTCCGGAATTCTCGGAATTCTTGTTCTTAAGGTAATCCTCCTGGCTTATTGCATCCGTCTTGGTCGAGGAAGCATACTGTATCCATAAGGTCTGCAGCTCCGGGAGCTTCGAAAGATCGTAGGGGTCGGGCAGGTTAAAGGGATTTACATCGTTCCCGTTTACCACATCCGTCACCGAACCGTCTGCACCTACATAATACTGCACATAGAGGTCCGCGAGCTCCTTTTCCGGTACAGGGGTTCCGGTATTCATGATGTCCGAAAGTCCTTCCCCGTCCGTTACGTCGAACCACTGGCCGTCCGCGAGCTCCGACTTATAGTACATATTGGTCTGGTTCGAATCCGACGCGCTTGCCTCGGCCTTCTCGTAGATCTCATCCGTCATGGCCACCATGCTTACAAGCCAAGTGCCGTAAAAGATCGTGGAATTCTCAATCGTGTGCGAAGCGGCATACTCCGAATACTTCATGGCCTCATCCTTATTAAAGAGCGCCAGTACCTGATCCCTCTTTAAGGAGATCACCGCCGTAGACACCACGATGAATACAAGACAGATTGAAATTATTCTTATTATTAATTTTGATCCCTTATTATTCTTCTTCATAAGCCCACTTATCTCACTGAGCCTGACCGCCCGTGTCCTTCTTTATCTTATTGTTTTGCGTATCCAGATATGCCTTATACTTAAGGCTCTGATTTGCGTCATACAGCTCCAGCGTTATCTTGTCGAGATCCGAGGATACCAGCCCTAAGTGCGTAAAGCCCTTCTTGACGCTTACCGGATTTCCGTCGCCCAAAGCCTTGCCCTCCTGGTCAAATACCTTGAAGTACTCTATTCCCTCAGATTCAAGAGGCTTGAGCTCGAGTGTCATAAAGCCCGTCACATTGCTGGTGGTTACGTTATAGGTTCCGAGGTCTCCGGTCTCTTCCTTGTTGATTTCAAGCTTCGTCGTGATGTTTAAGATACCGCTCTCGTCGTCCGGGTTGATAACGCAGTCGTCCACAAATTTATCGCCGTCATATAGCCTTATCATCACCTTGTCTACCCTGTCCTTGGAGAGCTTCAGGTGCCTTATGGTCTTGTCTACGGGGGTTCTTTCCCCTATCTGCTCGTCGTCGCACCATAACTCAAAGTCCGTGATGCTGACCTCGAAATCGTCCGGGATATGTACGCTTAATTCGAAGAGCTCCCTGTGAACGATGGATTTAAGGTAATATACCGCATCCTTGGTATCTTCCGTAACGTAACTCTCTCCCACTACCGCGGTCTGCATGTCCATATCGGTTCCCGAAAGCAGGGCGCTGACTCCTCCGCAGGTAAGCCTGTCCAGGGAATAGAGAGTCTCCGTATATATCTTCATCGAGTCGAGCATGCTGTTTTGCAGCTCTTCGTAGTCGTCTTCCTCGTCCTGATATTCCTCGAAGGTCATAAGCCCCATCTTGTTCTTGGTTGCAAAGACCTTCATATCCTCTTCCTTGGCAGCCACCTGCTTAAGGAAGCTCTCGTATGAATTGCGGACCGAAATATAGTTATTGAACTGATCCTCGACCTGCTGGTCCAGCTCTTCCCTGGCGCTCTCCTCATCCTTCGCGGCCGATACATAGTCCAGAACGTTCTGGTAGAGCGTATAGGGATCGTCCTCTATATATCTGATACCGTCGAGATCCCCTTTAAGCCACTCAAAGGGTATGATAATAACCAGAAACAGCGGTATCCATAAAAATAAGGTGTCGTCCCAATAGCTGTCTATCTGCTCAAGAAACCTCTTGTAATCGGCTTTGAAAGCCCTGGAGCTCACCGCCTGCCCGTTTAAGGCCTGATTGACGTAGCTCGAGATAATGTTCATATCTCCGCCGTACTTGTTCTTTAAGATGTCGTAATTCGTAGCAAGCTGCGTCCTCGCCGTCGTAGTCGCTATGCAGGCCTCATAGTAGGCCTCGTCCCTGTCCTCGGTGTACTGAATGAGGGACTGCAGGGAGGAACGGTCTATCTTCGCCTCTACGTAGGGCTTTTCAAATGTATAGCCTGTGGAAACATCGAGGTTTATCTGCTTGGAAAGCTTCTTAAGATCCGCCTCCAGGGAACGCCTGTCGCTGGCGATCGCGTCATTGGTGGTATCGAGCTTCTTCTGCATCCTGTCTATATCCGACTGGTTCGCCTCTCCGAGCTTGAGCTTGGCCTTGTTCCTGTTAAGCCCCTCCTCAAGCGCCGCGACCCTCTTCTCATTGAAGCTTATGTTCTCCTGCAGGGTAACTATACTGGTAAAAAGCTGGTTTACGGAGTTGTTTACGTCAAAGACCACGTCCTGCTTCTTGTGCTCAGCCTTCCATACCTCGGACTGCAGGGCAATCGGCTTGAACTGGAATTCCGATTCCTGCGCGAAATTGGCCTTCTGCGGAAATTTGAAGTTAAGGAGCGGCGTCCAGCGGAAGGTGGACATATTCTTCTTCTTGGCCTTTAAGGACTTTATCGCGCTCTCCCTGGCCGCTTCCTTGGAATTTACCGCGTCCTCGGCAGACTCGTACTTTGAGCTGTTCTGCAGCGCCAGAGCCCTTGCCGTCTGGAGGGTCATCGTCTGGTCCGCACGTACCACTACGGGCCTGTAGGCTCCGAGGAGGCCTGTGAAAAGTGTCACGCTCGTCACTAACGCTATGCACTTGTAAACGAGACTGTTTCTTTTCATCCTTCCTTATGCTTCTCCGCTCGCCTTCATTATCGAATAGAAATAAAATCCTGATCCTGCCTGATTGCTTACAAAGGAGTAGATCAGATCTCCCCTCTCATATGTATATACGTAAACTGTATAGTCTCTGTCAAAATTATTTACTACAATATCGTCACTGAAATTTTCGGTGGTATCCATGCTGATCTTGCCGTTCATGGCGTATTCACCGACGTTTACGGCGTTTATCGCCACTGCCTCCGGGAAGATCGCCGCGGAATTGCCCTCGTAGGTCGGTGCTCCGAAAATCGCGTTCAGCTCCTGAACACTGTCCGCCGCCAGGCTTCCGATCTTAAACTTGTCGGAAAGCACGTATACAGCCTGGGTCTTGGGCGCATCGTCCGCCGCGCTTCCGTCGCTCACCTCATAGCATATGGCGTTAATGTCCTTTAAGTACACCGCGTCGCCTCCGCCGAGGTCGTCGACCGCCTCGTAAAGCACCTGTCCGCCAAAGTACATCTGCCTGATCTCAGAGGCATCCTTGCCTAAGAGCTCGCTGTAAACTATCTCGTCCGAGGAGAAGTTGCCCTCGTAAATGGCATTGTTTCCGCCGTCCTGGAGCTTTCCCTGACCCTCTTTCATTCCCTGGAAAAAGTTTCCGACGTATTCCACCGAACCGTCTTCTCTGTAGAGAGTTCCCGTTCCTTCGTAAAGATTGTCATGGAAATTTCCTATATAGTGTATCGAACCGCTGTCATAATACTGGCTCCCCATTCCCTCGTACTTATTCTTAAGGAAGGCTCCCGAATAAAGCAGGACGTTATTCGGGGAATAGAGCTCTCCCTGGCCGGTGACATACCCCTTCGACACATCTCCGACATAGGCGATATAGTCCGACCTGCCCTTTATCCTGACCTTGTTGTTGGCCAGCCTTAAAAGTACCGAATTATACTTATAGGTCCGCAAGCCCCCGGTAGTTCCTATGGAAGAAAAGATGTTGGTCGTAGCCGTAATGTACCATAAGCTCAGAACTCCGATCATCACGATTATGAAATAGGCGAGCCTTTTGCTCACCATCCAGCCGAACATCGTATAATAATCGTTCTTATTCTTCGGCCTTACATCAAGGAGCTTATAGAAGAAGTCCTTGATAAGGTTGGTGATGCGTGTTCTTAGATAGCTCCAGCTTGTCCACAGCTTTATCTTTGAAACTAAGGACGCAAATTTGGACTTTATCGTCCCAAACAGGACCTGAAAAAGATTACCGCCGCCCATCTAGCTTAATCTCTCTTTCTTAATTCGCCGAAATGCTTCTCGTCTACGGCTTCGTTTAAATATCTCTCGCACTCGAAGAGGTACCATCTCGTGATCTCATCCTCCGGACAATCCTTTAATATCTCGGAGAATCTGTTTCTTGCGATATAGAAATCCCTGGAATAGAACAGCTCCAGCGTTCCTTCGAATTTCTCCTTATTAACGAGCTTTAACTGCCTCTCTCTTGCCGGGCAGGCATCGAGGACCTCGTAGAGGTTGATCTTCTCCCCGGTCTCGGGATCGGGTATGACATATCCGATAAACCTTGTGGAAGCGATCTTCTCCCTGTCCTTTACTTCCTCCATAACAACCAGCGGTACCCGCATGGACTCGAACCACCTGGAATATTCCTCTACTACATGCGAATCCTTCGAGGTCAGGAAGGTAAGGCTCTGCTCCTTTATCCCGACTATGCCGTACAGGAAGGAGGTCTTGTAAATAAATACCGAAACGAAATCCGCGCCGTTGTCTCCGAAATTCTTCTGCAAAAACTGTGTAGCGATCTCGGCTGTATTCTTGCTGTTTTCTAGGAACAGGAACTGCATCATCGAAAGCGAGCTGTCCTGGGAAACCAGTATACCGTCCTTGTTGTCCGCATACCTGTCCATATAATCTATGATGTTGTTAAGGCTCTTGATGCGCTTGGTACCGAAGCCCTTGCTGTCGGTGGAGACAAGCATAAGCGTTCCGCTGGTATGGACGATGTCTCCGTTATTCACATCGAAGATGGATTCCTTTTCCATTATGGTCTCTATATTCTTCGGAGCGAAACGGAAATATGCCTCAAATATCCTGTATCTTTCGTAGTTGCTCTCCGTTATCCGCTTGACGATCTCCGATAACGACGACCACATGGACTGCATGTCCTTTGCGGGAGTGGAGGGTATATCTATGGAGGTGTTGCCTAAAGCCACATCCCTCATCTCATCCTCCAGCCTCTTAAGATCCGCCGCCTGCAGGTACATGGCGATGAACATAAGCACGCTTCCGAGTACGAATACTACCGCGAAGAGTATGAGCACCGACCTGGCATCTCCCCAGAAGCCAAGGTTGGGATCTGTTCTGGAGATTATTCCCACCAGCGCGTAATTGTGAACCGCCTTATCGTCATCAGTGATTCCTACCGCCATATATTTATGGCCGTCTACGGTCACATCCACATAGGAATAGGGCTGATGGTTATTAAGCTCCTCCGTAAGCTCCGTGATGGCGCCTCCGTACTCCCAGGAGGCCTCCTCCCTGTTCCTGCCGCTGACTCCGGTCAGTATGGCCTTGTCCTTGAGCCTCATTATGAAGACGTCGCTGAATACCGTGCTGTTGCCGCTTCTCTGTACAAATCTGGAAAGGGAGTTCTGAAGCTGTCTGTATTTCTCGCTGGTAAAATATTCGGGGGCGTCAAAGTCCACCTTATCTAGGTCTCCGAGCATATCCATCTCCCCGTTCAAAGCCAGCACCGCAAACCTGGAATACTCTCTTGTTCCGGCAAAGTTGTACTGGAAACGCACAAAGATGAAGCTCGCAGCTAAAGCTATAAGGAGGATAAGCTCCCCTAAGATCGACACATAGACCACCCTGTTCCTGTTGCTTATGGCCCTTATAAAGAGGAACATGAGGATGAACCATATAGCGATGCCGGCAAGCCAGTAAAATACATATTCGCTGTAGATCACAAGGTTGTCTGCCAGACTGAAATGGATATTATCCACCGCACTCTTTACCCTGCTGTCGGGTCTGAAGGCTCCGCTCGGAACATCTGAATCCGTCCTTACATTGAGTACGGAATCCGCATATTCCGCCTGAACGAAGAATTTCCCGGCATTGGCCGCTCTGTAAAGTATGCTGGTCGGTATCCTGTAATCCTGGATCCTCTTCGGTGCATCCTTAGCCTGACTATCCTTCTCGGCTGCATCGGAGTCGAGGTTTATCATCTCTTCGGCGGAAATGTCGTAGACATTGAGCTCATTTCCGTACCGCTCAACAGCGGTCAGGTAAAAACCGGACTGATCGCAGGAGAACCCCGTAACGGTCTCGTCGAGCTCTATGATGATATTTTCCACCATAGCTTCCGCCTTCATCTTGTCGTTAAGTCTTACGATCTTATGAAGGGTGAAGGTCTCGTCGTCGTCAGTATAATCTGTTGCCAGAAGCACATACAGCGCTCCGTTGTAGACATATATATCAAGAACCTTCTTCTCATCAACTGAAGCGGAAGTAAAGACCTTAAGCACCTTTCCCTCATGGTCCAGAAGGTAGACATAGCCGTTTCCGTTCCAGTTCTCTGTAAAATAAATTCCCTTGTTTGTAGCCACCCCGCTGCTGAAAGCTGTATATTCGGGTTCATGGGTAAGATCAGTCAGACTTCCCGAAAAGATAATTAGCGAAACCAATATACTGATGATACATAAGCAGGCTATGATACGTGTGCGCAGATTCATTTGAGCAGGCTCTCCGTCCCTATTGTTTTAAAGCTGTTAAAGAATATCCGTAAGAACGGAATATCCCCCCATACTAAATGTGTTAAAAGCATGACAAGGGCTATTATCCCAAGGATCAGGCACACCCAGAAGAGTATGCCGAACAGCCTGTCGGCGTTCCTGTGGAAAAAGCTCTTTATCCTTACAATTATATTTCTCTTTTTTACAGGGGTAGAAGCAATCTTTATATCCCTGTAGATCTCGGTAAACTTGGAATAGCTGCGGTTTGCCGTTTTCTTTGACAAAAGCTCGTAGCTTATATTCTTCTCATTTATCTTGCTCTCGAGGATCTTAAGGATTATGTTTGCACATTCCGTGGCGCAGTCACTCTCCCTGATGCGCCCGTCCAGGTCCTTTAAGTCCAGGTCAAAGGTAAGATAAATACTGTTGTCCCTCGACAGATTAAGCTTTCCCTGAATTATTATAAGATAGAGCACCGGGTACGGCAGGTAGGACGCGATGCAGGAGAGGATAAGGTTAGTGGAGATTTCCTCGCACTGCTCCAGGGTCAGTCCCTCTCCCTCAAAGAAATCACTCAGGAGCCTCTCCATCCTGTAGGGAAAGACCAGAACATAGTCCTGTCCGCTGGAAAAGCTCTCAATGATCGGATTCTCCTTGTATATGGCCTTCCTGAATATATCGAGGAGCGTCCTGACGGTGTCATGGTCATGTATGACTATCAGCGTGTAAAGGCTTTTGTTCTTTTCATCCTGCGCCTTTGCAACAAAGCAGTCGTTAACCTCACCGTTGAATCTGGTCGCCGTGACCTCATAGCTCATCTTTGGTGAGATAAATACCATTATTTACCCTCTTGTCCCGGAAGGTTGATAAGGGGCTTATCCTCCTCCGGCTCGTCAATCATCTTCTTCTTAACTATGGCATATGCGTATGTGCAGATGACCGGCATATCCGTACAGTATATACGTATCTCGTATACACCCTCTTTCGAAGGCGCGGTATATATACCGTCGGAGCTTATCTCGCCGCTTGCGGGCGCCGTCAGCTCGTAGGTTATGCTGGATGCCTTCATATTATTAAAGCGTACTCCGAAGAAATGGCTCTCCTTAGTACCCATGATGACCGTAGGCGTATCCACGCTTATGCTCTTGTCGTAATAGTCCTCGGTAAGCTCCACATCCTCTCCGGCAGGGAAGCGGATAGCTATCCAGCGGAAGGTCAGCACAAGGTAATCCACGGGGCGAAGAAGTCTCGCTGCAACAACGAAGCTTCCCTTGTCGTTAAGGACCCTGACGGCCGTCTCCACGTCCGCAAGACGGGTGTTCGCCCTGCTGAAGAGCTCGGGATTTCCGAATATCGTGCTCTTGGAATTGATGCCGGGCTCGTCGGTCACATGGTCATATCCCACCTCTACATATATATTCCCGGGTCCAAGGCCGTGGGTTATCTCGCCGGAATAACGGATGTCTCCCTCTCTCGCATTTCTTCCGAGGGCTATCTCCAGCGTACCGGTGGCAATATTGGTAAACTCGGTGCCGGCGGATCTTCTTTCAGGCTCCCTGTGCTTTACCGACTCGGTGCTGCCAGGCCTCGTAAGCTCAACATCCTTAACATAGTATGAAAGATACCTGTTTCTTAAATACTCCTGAGCGGGAGTCACTATATACTGCTTGATGCCGGTCTCCACAATGTCCTCGATAACGTAGGCATTGTCGGTGCGCACAAGCTTTATCTCCGCAAGATTTATGGAATCGTCCACATTCCCAAGGGAGCGCATTTCAAGATTGATCTTACCGGTCTCGCGGCTGACGAGCTCAAGGGGCGGGATCTTGCTTAAGCGTACCCGCATCGTGAAGTTCTGCGAAGCGCTGATGGCGTTTTCGTCCTCGAAGGCCGCTGCCGAACCGCTTCTTAATATAAGGTCGGTCTCCTGTATCTCGGAGTCGATGACCTTTACCCAGTATTCGCAGATGTAGCTCTCGCCCTCGACGAGCTGCAGATCCTCCGCGCCTATCTCTATCTCGTGACCGCCGTTGGGATTAAGGAAAACCGGACACTCCAAAACGCCGCGGCAGCTTAAACGCACATCCGCGCTTGTCAGCTTCTTGATCTCCATCGTGATCTTGACGTTTCTGCCCTTACATACGGTTGCGGGCATGCTTACTTCGCCTACAAAGTTTTCGCTCCTGAAGAAGATCTCCTTCGCAAGGAACTCTGTTTCCAGCTCGTAGGCTGCTCCTGCAAATTCGTCCTTATCCGTGACAAAGAGCTCGTAGCCCTCTGAAATACGGTTATATTCATATTCGTCGTCGTCCTTCTGACGGTTCACCGAATATACGCTGTGGACATCCTGCTCCTTAAACCTGACCTTGAGGCAGGCCACATCGCCTTCAAGCTTATCGAAGCCCTCTATTGCCGAAAGCTTCTTGACCACCGAAGAGTCTACCACGATCTCTCTTCCGGAACCGTCTATTGCGACTCCGCTTTCCACCAGTATGGAAAGGTCGTCCAGACTGAAGATCCCGAGTCCGCAAAGGATTCCTGTGCCGTACATCAGGGAATTTTTAAACCTGGACTTGTTTATGTGGTAATTCTGTTCGGCCTGAAAATCCACGCTTGTAAGCATCTTTCCGGGGTAATACCGGTTTCTCTCAAACGGATAGAGCTGACTGTTACTCATTTTTTCCCTCTCATTTTTCGGCTCCCGCCATAATATTTTCATGTAGTAGATAACAAAGCACACCACAAAATGTGCCATCAAAATCTTACCAAAGCAAAGGACACAAAAAAGACACTTTGCTTGACATAAGTTATTTATGTCTATAGATTCGGTTAACCAGTGTGGTCAGGAAAGTCTCTCAAAATCTTCGATGAAGAGCTTCTCAGTGCTCCGCGGCCCCCGCATTTCTCTCTTTCAGAGGGATCCGCAGCATCGCCACCGTGCCCTTCCCCCTCTCGGAGATGATCTCCAGGGTTCCGCCGCACATCCGATCCAGCAGAGAGCGCACATTTTCTATACCCGTGTGGCTCCTCCCGTCGGCCTGCTTCGCGTTTACGTTAAAGCCGACTCCGTCGTCCTCGATCTTTACGACTACCGTTTCCTTCCCCTGCCAGGAGCTTATCGTGATGGTCCCGCCGTTTTCCTTCTTTCCGAGGCCATGGTGTACCGCGTTTTCCACGAGGGCCTGCACCGACAGGGCGGGGACGCTGAAATCCTTCGCGTTTATGTCGTAGACCACGTTAAGCTCATCCTCATAGCGAAGCTTCTCTATTTCCAGATACCGCTTTACGTGTACCAGCTCCTGCTTAAAGGGGATGGGCTCCATATTTTTTATGGAATCCATATTCTCCCTAAGGTAGGCGGAGAAGTCTTCGATGGCGTTTTGCGCCTCTGCGCTGTCCTTCTCGCACAGGTAATAGATGGTATTTAAGGTATTAAAGATAAAATGGGGATTTATCTGGGAAAGGGTCAGCTTTGCCTTCATTCCGTCGATCTCGGTAAAGCTGTCGCTCAGCTTTTCTTCGCTCTCTTTAATCCGCTCCTCTAAAAGCCGCCTTTCCTCCCTGACCTTCTTAAGGTCCGTGCTTATCCGGCGAAGGCTTATTAAAAGCACAATGGCTGCGGCCAGGAAGAACACATAGACGATTATCTCAAACATAGTCGGTTTCCTTCAGGAGGTTCCCGAGGGTATATTCCGCCCAGGAGTACTGCGACATATATTCTCCCTTGAATTTCGCCCGGACCACCGGATCCTCCGATCTTTCCAGCCACTCGAAATAGTCGCACTTTAAAGACCCCTGTTTTATCCCGATCTCCCCTCTGTTTCGCACCAGGCAGTCGCTCTTGCCGTGCCGCTCCAGTACGTTTAAAAGATCCGAGCGGATGTTTTTAAGGTAGGAAACGTGGCTGCCCTCGTCCCCCTCGTCCTCGAAGATGACTGAAATGATCTCGTTATTCCTGCATAGAGCCCCCCTGCGGTCAATGAGGTAGGCGAAGAGCTCCCTGGTCTTCTGGTATTTGAAGTTTACCGGAACGTCTCCGGCGAAGACCTCGAAATTGCCGAAGGTACGGACATAGAGCTCGTCCTCGGCCTCCTCTTCTATGGGGAAGCGTAAGTGCGCCAGCTCCTCCCTGACCTTCTTTGCCGTCACCGGCTTCATGATATAGCCGCTGGCATGCATCTCCAGCGCTTCCAGGGTGTATTCGGAATAACCTGTCGTAAATATGATATTTATATTGGAATATTTTTTGATAAGAGCGCGAGCCACATCCAGCCCGCTGTCGCCCCTCATATCTATATCGAGAAAAGCCACATCGACCCTGCCGCCCTCTAAATTTTCGATATACTCGAAGATTGCCTCCGGCTTCCTGAAGCCGTGGATACCCGCCTCCGGCGCAGCCTTGATTATAGCGCTCATCAGCGCCTCGAGCGCAATCCTCTCATCATCTACAGCAATAATATTCATCCCTAAAGCTTCCGCTTCTTCCATGTTCCGGTTTTGCGTTCGGAAAGTCTCTAAAATTCTAACATAGCCACTTTATTTTTCAAGTTTACATAATTTTAGAAGTGGGTATAGCTTTATAAATTCGGAAGATTGACAAGGTGCTCTATCAAGCGGGAAAGATCATACCTGATAATTTATGCAGGGCTTCTTTCTAAAACCGTTGAGATTCAATTTTTAAGATGATCCAACATTTTTATGACAATACTGCTTGAATGATCTGCCGCAATATCTCCGAAGTTCC
This sequence comes from uncultured Lachnospiraceae bacterium, assembly GCA_946533525.1. Classification (GTDB taxonomy): domain Bacteria; phylum Bacillota; class Clostridia; order Lachnospirales; family Lachnospiraceae; genus NK4A144. The sequence goes on along the minus strand of CAMNBW010000010.1, from coordinate 862 downwards.
CATAGCTGTCATGTGCTTTCCCGTCCGCTTTGTCTGAAAGAGCACGAATCACTACAAAAGGAGTTTCATATTTAATACAGACAACAGCGGACGCCGCTCCTTCCATTTCGCAGGCGTAAGCGTCATGATCTCTCCGTAATTTCTCCACAAACTCACTGTTGGCAACAAACTGGTCTCCCGTAGCGATCGTTCCCTTGAAGACATGATCTTCCCCGACGACTTCAACCGCAGCGTCGTAAGCGAGCTTTACAAGCTCCGGGTCGCAGTCGTAATATATTCCCTCTTCGTCTCCACTGCCGGGATCGCCCGAACGCCATTCAAATCCGTTATTTGAGAGGATGCCGTAATCATGCTCGACTAGACGGGTGGCAATAACCTCGTCGAGTACCTGTGTCTCATCCGCAACCCCTCCGGCAATTCCCGTGAATATAACCTCTGAGATCGGATATTTCATCAGCATGGCAGTAATGCCGGATGCTGCGCGTATCTTGCCGATACCGGCGCGCGCGATAACGACCGGCTGTCCATGCAGACTGCCAACATGATATTCCACATCTGCTATGGTATCCACGCGGTCGATCTTCGCTTCCTTGAGCAAAATGGCGATTTCATTATCCATAGCAGAAACTATTCCAATATATTCCGTTGACTCTTCGCTTTTCGGTGCGCATCCGCAGACGAACACCGCAAGCATTATACATATCAAAAACAAAGCAAACTGCTTCTTTCTCATTTCCGTTCTCTTCCCCTTGTTTCAAGATCAGCGTTTCCTGATCGATTTATCCATCATTATTCATCCTCGCGAAACGTCACTCCCAGCACGCTTCCGCTCTCTTTCCGTATTTACACGCTCTTCGTCACT
>CAMNBW010000009.1 GCA_946533525.1 uncultured Lachnospiraceae bacterium | reverse complement strand
GTACAGTCGTGGCGACGGGGACTCCCGAGAAGCTGGCAAAGGATAAAAAGTCCCATACGGCGCCCTTTATAAAAAGGATGCTGGAGAAGGAGTGACAGCGTTATAAAAAAATGTCGTTTTGCTCTTAATTTTTTCGTACTATCATCCGATTAATAAATCAGGAGAGAATTCGGGCACGGATGCCGCCGGTGTACTCTTTCGTTCTGAGAAGAATGAGTTGGTACACCGGAGATGTCCGTGTTCCTTTTTTTACAAAAAATTCATTGTAAATCGACCATTTTAAGTTATAATTGGTATTAGTGTTTTTTTGAGAGGAGATTAAAATGGTCGCTACAGACATAGGAATTGATTTAGGCACAGCGAGCATCCTTGTATATATAAAGGACAAGGGAGTAGTTCTGAAGGAACCCTCTGTCGTTGCCTTCGACAGAGATACGAATAAGATCAAAGCCATAGGAGAAAACGCGAGGCTTATGCTGGGCCGTACGCCCGGCAATATAGTGGCGGTGCGACCCCTTCGACAGGGAGTTATATCCAACTACACAGTAACAGAGAAGATGCTTAAGTACTTTATGCAGAAGGCGGTGGGAAGAAGAACCTTCAGAAAGCCCCGTATCTGCGTCGGAGTACCCAGCGGAGTCACGGAGGTTGAGCAGAAGGCCGTTGAGGACGCGGCTTACCAGGCCGGAGCCCGTGAGGTCGCCATAATAGAAGAGCCCATAGCCGCGGCTATCGGAGCCGGAATAGATATAGCAAAGCCCTGTGGAAACATGGTGGTGGATATAGGCGGTGGAACCTCTGATATAGCGGTAATATCCCTTGGAAGTACGGTTGTTTCCACTTCCATAAAGATAGCCGGGGATAATTTTGACGAAGCCATCGTCCGTTACATGAGGAAAAAGCATAAGCTCCTTATCGGTGAGCGTTCCGCTGAGGATCTTAAGATAAAGATCGGCTCCTGCTTTAAGAGGACGGAAGCCGATGCCATGGATATAAAGGGAAGGGACCTTGTAACCGGCCTTCCCAAGACAATAAGGGCTACGAGCACAGAGATGGAGGAGGCTCTAAGAGAGACTACCTCCCAGATAGTGGATGCGATACACAGCGTATTGGAGAAAACTCCCCCCGAGCTTGCGGCGGATATAGCCGACAGGGGCATAGTCCTGACCGGAGGCGGAAGCCTCTTAAGAGGTCTGGAAGACCTCATAGCCGATAAGACGGGAATAAACACCATGACAGCCGAGGATCCCATGACAGCAGTGGCGGTGGGCACCGGTAAATATGTGGAGTTTATCGCGGGCTACAGGGACGATACGTAAGGGTATCGGTATCGCAGGATAAACAAAATCAAAAAGAGGATAAGAAAATGGTAAAAGGTCTCTACACCGCATATTCGGGAATGATCAACGAGCAGCACAGAATGGATACATTGACCAACAACCTGGCCAATGTAAACACCACCGGATATAAGAAGGAGGGGGCGACCAGCCAGTCCTTCAAGGATGCGCTGGCCTATAAGATCAAGGATAAATCGGTCTATAACATCACCCAGCGGATCGGAACCATGAACCCCGGAGTAAAGATCGGAGAAAATTACAACGATTTTTCCGAGGGAGCCTTCCATGAGACCGGAAATACCTTTGACCTTGCCCTGTCCGACAGCGGCTTTTTTGAGATCGAGTTTACGGATAAGGCAGGGAATCCATCAGTCAAATATACCCGTGACGGCTCCTTTACACTCAATATCAACGGGGATCTTGTAACCAAGGACGGGGACTATGTCCTTGACGTTGCGGGCAATCATATCACTTTGGATGTGCTGGCGGGAGATACCATGATAGACCGCCAGGGCTTCATCTATCAGAACGGAAATGTTGTGGCCCAGATCGGAACAACTGATTTTGAGCGCAACGCAACCGGTCTGGACTACGATTATCTCGTTAAATACGGCGAAAATATGTACGAGGCCATCGATGGGGCTACGGAGGTTCCTTCGGGCGCCAGCATTTATTCGGGCTACCTTGAGCAGTCAAATGTCAGCCCGGTAAGCGAGATGGTTGAAATGATAGCGGTCACCAGACAGTACGAGGCAAATCAAAGGATCATAGATACCATAGACGATACTCTGGAACCCACGGTAAATAACCTGGGCAGACCGGTTTGATACAGGAGGTAGCTTAAATTATGGTACGTTCACTTTGGACAGCGGCTTCGGGCATGATAGCCCAGCAGAATAATGTCGATACGATAGCGAATAACCTGGCAAATGTAAACACCACGGCCTATAAGACGGAGACGAACGAGTTCAAGTCACTGCTCTACCAGAATCTGCAGACCAGGACTACAACGGCCAACGGCGACAACAAGCCCATAGGAGCACAGGTAGGTCTCGGAGTAAGAAATGCTTCCATCACCTCCCAGTTCACCCAGGGTTCGCTTCTGGAATCCGAAAGCACGACCGCCTTCGCCATATCCGGGAAGGGCTTCTTCGCAGTCCGCGGAGAGGACGGCCAGACCTATTATACAAGAAACGGTGATTTCAATTTTTCCCTGGGACCCGGGAATACGCTTCAGCTATGTACTTCCGACGGTCAGCAGGTGCTTTCTACCCAGGGAGAGCCGATAACGATGCCGGCCACGATAAACGGAGAGCAGGTCATCTCCAATAAGATCGTGGTTTCCGCTGACGGAGCGATAATGTATCCCGACAACAATAATAATCCCCAGCCGGTCAACAACCTTTCGATAGGCCTGTTCCAGTTCCAGAATCCCAAGGGACTGAACAAGGTGGGGGACAGCTTATATGAGGTTTCCCAGGCGTCGGGTCCTGCGCTTAATGAGGCGACCAACGCGGCACTGGATGATTCCATAGTTCGTCAGGGATATTTGGAGAATTCCAATGTGCAGGTCGCGGATGAGATGGTAAATCTGATCATAGCCCAGAGAGCCTATGAGCTTAATTCCAAGGCCATCCAGGCGACGGACGAAATGCTTCAGCAGGCAAATCAGTTGAGATGATAAGGAGCTGAAAGATGGAAATTTCCTCCAATATGTATTCGTCCCTTACCGCTCAGAATGCGGCTGCAGAGGCAATGAGCTCAAGGGCGGCGAATTCCATAAACAAAAATTACGAAAATGCTACCGATGAAGAACTGATGACTGCCTGCAAGCAGTTCGAGTCCTACTTTATCGAGCAGGTATATAAAGAGATGCTGGAGACTATTCCCAAAGAGGAGTACAGCTCGCAGGCCACCAGCACCCTTGTGGACTATTACAAGGAGCAGATGGTTCAGGAGATGGCTGCGACGACTTCCGAACAGTCCGGCATGGGTATAGCCCAAATGCTCTATGAGCAGATGAAGCGCAGCGGTGAAGGAGCGGTTACGGCGGCACAGATCGAAGCCGCCGATGAAGGCGCCGGAGCTGTCAGGGAAGCTGAAGCGGCGGCAGCGACGGCAGCAGCGGCAATCCCTGCCGCAGCCGCAGAAGAGGAAGCGTAAAATCATATCATAAATGTCTGTAATTCAAGGTTTTGTAGAAAGCATCATTTTTAAAAATCCAGTCAACGGATATGCAGTATTAAATGTAGAGAGCAATCGCAGGAAGGTGACCGTAGTGGGCACCTTTTCTGCTATTGAAGCGGGAATAGAGATCTCCGCTGAGGGAGAGTATGTGGAGGATTCCCGTTACGGCAGGCAGTTCAGGGCTGTCTCCTGGCATGAGCTGGAGGCGCAGGGAGCGCCGGCAATGCAGAGGTATCTTGCCAGCGGAGCCATAAAGGGCATCGGAGAGGCGCTGGCAGAGCGTATCGTAAGCAAATTCCGGGACGACACCTTCAGGATAATCGAGGAGGAGCCGGAACGTCTGGCGGAGATAAAGGGAATATCCGAAAACAAGGCAAGACAGATAGCCATAGCCTTTGAGGAGAAGTCCCATACCCGGAGGGCCATGATGCGCCTTGCGGAATACGGGATCTCCGGCGGGCTTGCCTTAAGACTTTATGAGAAATACGGGGAAGACATATTTTTCGTCATAGAAAGCGACCCCTATTCCCTGACCGAGGAAATGGAGGGCATCGGCTTCAAGATCGCGGACGATATAGCCAGAAGGGCAGGTGTTTCCGCGGATTCCCCTTCCAGGATACGCTCGGGGATAGTCTATGTATTGGGAAGGGCGCGCTCCGACGGCCATGTATGTCTTCCCGTTAAAGAGCTGACCGGCAGGGCGGGGGAACTCCTTCAGGCTCCGGCGGATATGATCTCGGAGGAGCTGGCCGGGCTTATAATGAACAGAAGGGTAGTGCAGAGGCGCTATAACGACACTTCGTATATTTACCCGATAGAGCTTTATCATAAGGAGAGCGAATGTGCCCGGATGCTCTACGCCATAGACAGCGCCGTAGACAGCGAAGAGGTAAGCGTGGAGGAGGAGATTGCCCGAAGCGAGATACTATCGGGGATCACGCTGGACCCTGTGCAGCGGGAGGGCGTCGCGGAGGCCATAAAAAACGGAGTGCTGGTCATAACCGGGGGACCGGGCACAGGAAAGACGACACTGATAAGGGTGCTTTTGAGCTATTACGGCTCAAAGGGGATGCTCGTGACCCTGGCTGCGCCCACAGGGCGGGCGGCCAAGCGCCTTTCGGAGGCCACAGGGGTTCCGGCGACTACAATCCACAGGATGCTGGAGGTCAACGGGGGAGTTGAGGACGAGGACAGAACCTTTATACAGTTTGACCGAAACGCGGAAAATCCCCTTGAGACAAATGTGGTGATAATAGATGAGATGTCCATGGTGGACACCTATCTGTTTCACGCCCTGCTAAGCGCCATAGACGCCGGCACCCATCTTATAATGGTGGGAGACGACAAGCAGCTCCCGAGCGTAGGTCCCGGGGCGGTGCTCAAGGATATAATCGACAGCGGGGTCATTAAGGTAATAACCCTGAAGCATGTCTTCAGGCAGGCGGAGAAAAGCGATATAGTAAAGAACGCCCATGCCATGCTCGAGGGCAGGGATATACGGATAGACAATAAAAACAGCGAAGATTTTTATTTTCTGGAAATGGACGATGAAGACCGGATCATAGAGGGGATAATCTACCTTGTTCAAAAAAAGCTGTCGGGCTACCTTGGTATAAATCCCTATGAAATTCAGGTCATGGCTCCGATGAAAAAGGGCGAGCTCGGAATAGTCAACCTGAATGAAAGGCTGAGGGCTGCGCTGAATCCCCGGAAAAGCGAGGAAGAGATCAAGGGAAGCTTCGGCTCCTTTCGCGTCGGCGATAAGGTTATGCAGGTTAAGAATAACTATGAGCTCAACTGGCTTATGGAAAGGAAGGGCAGCGCGCTCAGGGAGAGCGGAAAAGGGGTCTTCAACGGAGATATGGGCACGGTTACGGATATTTACGATTCCGAGACCATGCGGGTACTTTTCGACGACGGACGCGCTGCGGTCTATTCCAAAGAAAGGCTTTCGGAGCTCGAGCTGTCCTTTGCCATAACCATACATAAGTCGCAGGGAAGCGAATATCCCGCGGTAGTGGTGCCGATCCTGTCGGGACCCGATGTTTTAATGACCAGAAATATCTTATATACGGCGATAACCAGGGCTAAAAGGTGCGTCGTTCTCATCGGCAGCAAAAAGACTGTCATGTCCATGATAAGAAATGACCGCGAACAGCTAAGATATACCGGCTTGCGGTTTGCTCTTGAAACAATCTACAAAGACGGAGAAAATTAAATGTTTAGTCTGAACAAAGCGGGCAGGCTCCTCCTGGAGATACTTTATCCGGGGCGCTGCCCTGTGTGCGACGGGATTCTCGCTCTCGGAGAAGGCTATATACATAAGGACTGCGCCGGCTCCTTAAAGAGGGTGGGACCGCATTACTGCATGAAGTGCGGGAGGCCCGTCCTTAAGGAGGAGGCTGTCTACTGCAGCTTCTGTAAGGAAGAAAAGCATGATTTTGACAGGGGCGTTTCTGTCTATATGTATAAGGGGGATATGAAGAACTCCGTATACAGGTTTAAGTACGCCAACCGGCAGGAATACGCCCGCTACTACGGCCGGGAGCTGGCCGCGGCCATAGCTGCCAGAAGGGATATGCGGGATGCACAGCTCATCGTCCCGGTTCCGCTGCATCCCGATAAGCTTTTAAAGAGAGGGTTTAACCAGGCCGAGCTCCTCGGAGAAGAGATCTCGTCCCTCCTTAAGATCCCCATGGATGCGGAGTTGGTCCGGCGGGTCAGAGCCACCAGGGCACAAAAGGAATTAGGGGCTTACGAGCGTCGGAAAAATTTGAAAAAGGCTTTTAAAATAGGGCAAAATGATGTAAAATTGAATACAGTCATTGTGGTGGATGATATATTTACTACAGGCAGTACCATAGACGAAGTTGCCCGTGTGCTTAAGGAAGCGGGAGCAAAGCGGGTCTATGCTGCCACATTGGCTATAGGAGCACCAAAATAAACAATAACGGGGAGAAATGCTATGGATGTAAGGAATTGCAGGAAATGCGGAAGGCTTTTTAACTATATAGCAGGCATGGGGATCTGTCCCGACTGCCAGAGAAAATCCGAAGAGGATTTCCAGAAGGTCAAGGACTATCTTATGGAGAATCCCTCTGCTACCGTAGCCGTAACCGCTGAGGCGTGCGAGGTCGAGATAGGACAGATCAAGCAGTGGCTCAGAGAGGAAAGGCTTACATTCTCATCCGTAGAGGGGTCAGAGCTTACCTGTGAAAGCTGCGGGAAGCCCATTATTTCCGGACGCTTCTGTGAGCAGTGCAAGAACAGCATTGCAAAGGGACTTAACAGTGCCATCGCAAAGCCCGAGGCTCCCAGGCCCGAACCGCCGAAGTCCGGCAAAGGACCTTCAAAGATGCGTTTCCTTTGAAACGAAGGATAGGGGTTCGTAGAGAATGTTGGATGAAAGCCGGATAAAGCTTATGACCCGTATGGCATCCTATGAGGATACCGAGGGGAAGAAGATGATACCCATATCCCATTATTTCAGAAGTGATTATGTGGGCTTTAACATACTGAAGACAGCTGTGAGCGTTACGATAGCTTTCGGTATCGTACTCGGAATATATCTGTTTTGTAATATAGATACGCTGCTGGCGGAAGTATATAAAATGGATCTTAAGGAAGTGGGGAGAAAGCTTTTGTCCCTGTATGCGGTCATTGTGGGCATATATATCTTCATTGCGTTTCTTCTCTACACTTACAGATACAACGTGGCAAAAAAGAGCGTCAGAAGCTATAATAACGCTTTAAGACGACTTGCCGCAATGTACAACACACCCGACAACTGACAATACAGCGCAAGCTTTATTATGGCGGACGGCGGCCTTGCCTGACGTTTGCCGTAATACATTTTAACAGGAGCCATAAAAATGGCAGAATTGCTGCTGATTAAGGACAGATTGAAGATAATATACGGCAGATACGAGATCTTCATTACGCCGGTATTAAAGTTCATACTTGCCCTTATCACATATCTTGTAATAAATAAGAAACTCGGATATATGGAAAACCTTGCAAATCCGGTGTTCGCCATAATGATGGCACTGGTAAACGCTTTCCTTCCGGTCAATATCATCATACTGTTCGCTGCGGTGATGATCTGTCTGCATTTGTACAGAATGTCGCTTATTGCCGCTGCCATAGCGGTATTATTTTTTGTTATCCTCTTTTTGATCTTCCTGAGATTTTCAGCGGATAGTGCGGTTGCGGTGATCTTCGCCCCCCTTCTGTTTGTCTGCCATATCCCCTATGTGCTGCCGATATGCCTGGGATTGGTGAGCAATCCGCTTTCGGCCCTCTCCGCGGCCTGCGGGATAGGGGTCTACTTCTTCCTAAGCTATATGACGGCCAATGAAGCCGCGATACAAAATCCCGGAGATGTACAGCTTGCAGACCAGGTGCGCTCCATAGTGAGCGGTCTGGTATCGGATAAGACGGTGCTGGTATACGTTATCGCCTTCGCGGTGACAATCGTGGTCGTTTATATAATAAGGCGACTGGCTGTAAATTATGCCTGGTATATAGCCATAGCCGCCGGAGCGGTGGTGGAGATAATAACCATGCTTTTTGCCGGCGCCGCATTTAATGTTAAGATTTCTGTTCCCTCTGTCCTTCTGGGGGTTCTTCTTGCGATCATCATAGCCCTTATATTGCAGTTTTTCCTGTTCTCCGTCGACTATACGAGGACGGAGTATGTTCAGTTCGAAGACGAAGAGTATTATTATCACGTTAAAGCTGTTCCAAAGCTTATGGTCTCCGCTACGGACAAGCAGGTCAAAAGAATAAGCAGGGCAAGGGTGCGTTCGCATGACAGAGATTAGCTCTTTAATAAACTACCTGCAAAAACATATATCGTTCGAATCCATCCCCCGGATGGTGATCACGGATTACATCGAGATCCTTATAATAACCTTTTTGATCTATGAGGTACTGGTTTGGATCAAGGATACCAAGGCCTGGTCGGTTCTCAGGGGAATAATAGTTATTGCCATTTTTATCTTCCTCGCCTATATCTTCCAGATGAACACGATAATGTGGATAGTAAGGAACGCCATCAACGTCGTGTTGATCATGCTCATAGTGGTGTTTCAGCCTGAGCTTCGAAAGGCGCTAGACGTAATAGGCCGAAAGAACCTCTTTTCTTCATTTTTTGCACAGATGTCGCAAAATTCAACCGAAAGGTTTTCCGATACAACAGCAAATGAAATAATCCGGGCCAGCCTTGAGATGGGAAAGGCGCGTACCGGAGCGCTGATCGTCATTGAGCAAAACGACAATCTTAACGAGTATATAAGAACAGGTATCGAGCTGGACTCCATAGTTTCAAGTCAGCTTTTGATCAATATTTTCGAGCATAATACACCCCTTCACGATGGAGCCATCATAGTTCGCGGGAACAGGGTCATATCTGCAACCTGCTATCTTCCCCTCTCGGACAATATGGATCTGTCCAAGGAGCTGGGAACCCGCCACAGAGCCGGGGTAGGCATCTCCGAGGTCTCGGATTCCCTCACCATAATAGTGAGCGAGGAGACTGGCAGAATATCCATAGCCTACGAGGGGAGCCTGTCGAGAAATGTGGACTCCATCTATTTAAGGGAAAGGCTGGCCCTGCTGCAGAATAAGAGCACCGCCGCCGATAATAACAAGCTCAGGTTCTGGAAGAACAGGGACAAAGAGAAAGCCGGAGGTGGGAAATGAAGGCGCTTAAGCATATCGGCCGGAAGCTCACCGAGAACGCCGGCCTCAAGATATTATCGCTGTTCATAGCCATATTGCTGTGGATAGTCGTGATAAGCATAGACAACCCGGTAATGGTCATGAATTTTGCGTCCATACCGCTGCATGTAGAGAACGGGGAGCTTATGACGAGTCAGGGAAAGGCCTTTGAGATCCCGGACAATAACCAGACCATAAGTATTTCCGTCCGGGCCGAGAGGTCGGTTTTAAACCAGCTTTCCCGGGATAACTTCTATGCGTCTGTGGATATGTCGGACCTTAAGGACGACACGGTTCCTGTGGAGGTACGGGCAACAAAATATTCGGACCGTATAGCGAGCATAACCCCCAGGACAACCTCTATCCGTGTGATAGTTGAGGATCTTATCCGCAAGCAGATCAGGATAAGGCCGGTAACGGTAGGGGAGCCCGCCGAGGGCTATACCATCGGAAATATAAAGGCCGACAGCAATGTTATGAGGGTGTCGGGGCCTAAATCCATTGTTGAAAATATAGATCACGCCGAGGTATCGGTGGATGTTTCCGGTATGTCCAGCGATATTCGTGCCAACGAAGCCATCATACTGCACGACGCCGATGAAAATACCGTCGATACGGAGGATCTTGAGCTTTCGATAGAAAGGACTACCGTAAACGTGGGGATCTACGGCACTAAGGAGATTGAGGTAGAGATCAGCTATTCCGGCACTCCCGCAGAGGGTTATGCGGTTTCCGGAAGCCCTATCAGCTCAATAAATACTCTTACCATAACGGCGGACGACGACCTGCTTGAGGAGACAGACGTCCTTAAGGTGCCGGAAACTGCTATTGATATCAGCGGCGCTGCGGAAAGTGTAAAGACCACCATCGACTTAAGACGATACCTTACCTCTACCATAAGGATAATGGATGAGGATACCGAGGCGGAGATCGAGATACCCATAGCCAGACTCAACAGTATTACCGTCAATGTACCGGTGGCGAATATCATAACCGAAAATGTTCCCGAGGGAATGGTGGCGACAGTTACCGAGATGAGCGGGGAGATCCAGGTTCCCGTAAGCGGTCTCGAGCAGAATCTCGTATTGCTGAATCCGCTGATGATCAGAGGAACGGTTAACGTCGGCACTCTGGTGCCGCCGGAGGGCGAGGGTGGACTGACGCCCAATATTTACGAGCTTCCCGTAAGCTTTACCTATCCGCCGGGCATATATGCGGGAGACACCCCTGTCACGGTAGCGGTGCTTGTGCAGATGGCGGATAACAGCAGCAGTAGCAATAGCAGTAACAATAACAATGCGGAAGGAAGCGAGGTGACTGCCGGAGAAGCTGCGGCGCCCGCTGTCACGGAGGAAAGTGCGCAGTAAGCACCCGACGATTTAACATTAACAGCCCCTGAGGGCAGGAAACAGATATTACAGGGGGATAACCTCTTTTAATAACGGAGGAATAAAATGGCAAGATTATTTGGAACCGATGGCGTAAGAGGAGTTGCAAATACGGAGCTCACGCCTGAGCTGGCAATGAAGCTTGGAGCGGCGGGAGCCTATGTACTGACGCAGCAGCGCGCCTACAGGCCTACTATAATGGTGGGCTGTGACACACGAATTTCAGGAGGAATGCTGGCTAATGCCCTTATGGCAGGGATCTGTTCGGTAGGCGCAAATGCAGTCTATGTAGGGGTGCTGCCGACTCCGGCAATAGCCTATCTTACAAGAAAATATAAGGTGGATGCGGGAGTTGTGATCTCCGCCTCCCACAATCCGGTGGAATTTAACGGGATCAAGTTCTTCAACGGAGACGGCTACAAGCTTTCGGATGAGCTGGAGGATGAGATCGAATCCTATGTAAAGAACAACAACAGGGATCTTCCCCAGCCCACGGGCTCCAGAGTAGGGAAGCTTAAGTTCCGGCAGGACGCCAGAGAGGAATATATCAACCATTCGATGAAGCAGATAAAGACCGATCTGTCGGGGATGAAGATCGTGGCGGACTGCGCCGAGGGAGCCGCCTACTACACCTCCATCGAGACCCTGAAGGAACTGGGGGCGGAGGTTGTGGCTATCCACAACAATCCCGACGGAACCAACATAAATGCCAACTGCGGCTCGACCCATATGGAGGAGCTTTGCGCGAGGGTCGTAATGGAGAAGGCCGATCTCGGACTGGCCTTTGACGGCGACGCGGACAGGCTTCTTGCCTGTGATGAGAACGGCAAGGTGGTGGACGGCGACCAGATAATGGCTATAATCGGAAATCACATGAAGGAGGAGGGAACCCTCAAGGGCGACGTTGTCGTGGTAACCGTTATGACGAATCTGGGCTTCCTGCTCATGGGAAAAGATAAGGGAATAAAGATAGAGCAGACCAAGGTGGGAGACAGATATGTGCTCGAGAGGATGAAGGAGATCGGAGCCTCCCTGGGCGGAGAGCAGTCCGGCCATATAATCTTCCTCGATGAGAATACCACAGGAGACGGGCTCCTAAGCGCCCTCCACCTTCTGGAGGTGGTGAAGCTTTCGGGGAAGAAGCTCTCCGAGCTTGCCGGCATCATGGAGGTGCTGCCCCAGGCCCTTGTAAACGCCCACGTTCCCAACCATCTTAAGGAGAAATACAACGAGTACAGTGAGATCGTGGATGCCATCGCCGCCTTGGAGAAAAAATACGCCGGCGAGGGAAGGGTGCTGATCCGTCCTTCGGGAACCGAGCCCATGGTGAGGGTCATGATTGAGGGCAAGGATCAGGCTCTAATAGAAAAGGACGCGAAGGAGTTGGCTCAGCTCATCGAGAACATTCTGCTGTAGTCGGGAATTGTGACCAATAAAACCGCGTATATAAGCCTGTGTTTTGTTGGAAATTAATAAAAGCTTTATTGATTAACAATATGTGTTGGGGTATAATCACTGTATGCGTGAATGCATAGCACCACGCTCTAATTTCGACTATCTTGGAGGAAGTTATGGTTAGTCAGAAGGTAGTTATCAAGAACCCTACGGGCCTGCACCTTCGTCCTGCTGGGATCTTATGCAAAGAGGCAATGCAGTATAAGTCATTGATAACATTCAAATTTAACGATAATACGGCAAATGCAAAAAGTGTTTTAAGTGTTCTCGGAGCCTGCGTAAAGTGCGGGGATGAGATAGAGTTTATGTGTGAGGGCGAGGATGAAGAGGCTGCACTGTCGGCGCTGGTTTCGGCGGTCGAGGGCGGTCTCGGAGAATGATCGGAGTGAAATTTAAGGCGGCGGTACTTTGTAAGGAAAATATCATAGCATTTGTACTTGCCACTATCCACTGCTGCATTACTTTTTTTACCGACCATTTTGTGTTCGAGGCGGCTGCCGGAGAGCATTTATTCAACTTTGTCAGTTGCAAGCTGATATTATATATTTTCCTGTTTTTCATCTACAGAGCGCTGGTATTCAAAAGTCCGACTACGTTGGAGATTTTGAGATACTCGGCGCTTTATCTAATTCCCCTCATCGCAGTCATGATATTTAAGCTCCCACAGGGATTTCTGAGCAACGATGAGACCCTTATTTTTGCACAGGCTCAAAACCTTGCAGACTATACCTGGTTTTATTATCTGACAACCTGGTACTATATCGTGACCATGATGCTTATACCCTCCTGGCTCGGGCCCGTGCTGGTGAAGGTGGCGATACAGCTTCTCGTCTGCGGGTACAGCGTTTACAGGGTCAGGCACTATCTCGGGAAAAAATACGGATACTTTATGTATCTGGCCTTTCTTATACCTCCCGTACTTGCCTATACGACCTCCGCCCACAGGATACCGGTCTATTTCCTGCTCTATTTTTTTATGGTGTTTTCGCTTCTGATGGACGCCCTTGAAAAAAAGGATATAAGCAGGTCTAAAATGCTCTGGGTCCTTATTTTGGGAGCGGTGCTGACACAGTGGAGGACCGAAGGGATATATCTGGTTCTCCTGCTGCCGGTGCTCCTGCTTCTCACATATCCTTCACTGAGGAACGGCAGAAAGGCTCTGGTAATGGCCGCCTTATATATATTTATCCAATATCTCGTGCAGATACCCCAAAACGGCATCCTTCCGATGAGGATGAACGATAAGGCCGAAAACAGGATGGGTCCCTTTTACGCCTATACTATAACGAATATGTTCAGAAACGGGCTGGACAGGGAAAAGAATTCCGAGGCCATAGCCCTTGTGGGAAGGTATCTCGATATAGATGTGATAGAGGCCATAAATGCCGACCTCGGAGATATAAACTATGAGGATGTGCTGATACTTTATTACCCGAATTATACGGGGCTTAAGGCAGAAGCGGGAGATGAGGATTACAGGGCCTATGTGGAGGGCTGCAAAAGAATTTTTGCGGGCAATCCCGATGTCTTTTTGCGGACCAGGCTCGGCGCCTTTAACTACGCCGCGACTCCCTATTCGATAGGCTGGAAGGAGGGCGGAATTAAGGGCTTCGCCCTGTTTCTGGTAAGCATAGTAAAGACAGTGGCCTATAACGTATACATACCCTTTGCCCTTTTAATAGCGGGACTTATCTTCGCCCTTGTGCGCAGAAGATGGTGGACTTTTGTGCTGGGCGGCGGCCTTATGTGCCACTGGTTCATAGTTTTCATCCTTGCTCCCGCCTCATATTTTAAATACTATTTTCCACTTTACTTTACGGTATATGCCCTGGCGGTCTTCGTCGCAGACGGGCTTATGCACAGGCATTTTACAAAAGAGGAGAAAAGACTGCTGCCCTGAATTTCTGCCGATTTTGCAATAAACCGGTAATGATGATACAATCTCTGAGTAATAAAACTTAAGTATGTTTTTCGGAGGAAATATGAGTAAGACGGTTTTGGTGACAGGAGCCAACGGACAGCTCGGAAGAGCCATAAATATTGAGCTCTCAGGGAGCGGATACGATATATACAATACCGACATCGCGGAGATGGAGGGAATACATGCTGCGGATATAACGGATCTGAATAAGCTGAGAGACCTTTTCGCAGCGGTAAAGCCTTACTCCGTTATAAACTGCGCGGCCTATACCGCCGTGGACGCCCAGGAGAAGGATGTGGAGCTCTCCTATAAGATAAACGCCCTGGGACCCCGCAATCTCAGCATTGCGGCAAGGGAGTGCGGCGCTAGGCTCGTTCATGTTTCCACCGACTATGTATTTCCCGGAGACGGGAATACTCCCTATAATGAATTTGACCCCACCGGACCCAAAAGCGTATACGGAAGGACCAAGCTGGCCGGAGAGCAGATGGTGAAGGAGCTGGGGGAGAGATATTCCATAATAAGGACAGCGTGGCTCTACGGAGACGGCAAGAATTTCGTAAAGACGATGCTGAAGCTTTCGGAGTCCCACGAGGAAGTAAGCGTGGTGGACGATCAGTTGGGAAACCCCACAAGCACGGCTGAGCTGGCGAGAGCCATACACTTCCTTATGGATACGGATAACTACGGCCTCTTTCACGGGACCTGCGAGGGTATTACGAGCTGGGCGGACTTTACCGAAGAGATCTTCCGTCTGGCAGGGAAGAACACGAAGGTAAACCATGTGTCCACCGCGGAATATACCGCGAAGAATCCCGCAAGCGCCCCCCGTCCGTCCTATTCGGCTCTGGACAATATGATGCTCAGGCTTACCGGAGGCTATACCTTTGCCGACTGGCACGATGCCATCGGGGAATATGTGGGACAGCTTAAGCTTTGAGGGTAAGCGCTGAATATGGGAGATTGGATGCCAAGGATCATACTGCTTGCCCTGGCGGCATTGATAATAGCCCTTCTTCCGCTGTATGAGAAGGGACTAAACGGCCTGCTTGAGAGAGCGAAGGCAAAGCTGTCCGGAGGAACGGAGCTTCCCCGGGATCAGGTTGAAGAGGTTGACGAGGAGGATATTTTGAGCAACAAGAATAAGTGGAGGATGCTGATTATCGGATATTGTGTATTTGTCCTCTTTATGATATTTGCAACAGTATCCATAGTGACCCTGAATACCAAGCTCAATAATCTCTCCGCGGCCACAGGGGATATAATGGACAGGCTTTCGGTTTTGGAAATGAATGATTAAACTTGTTTCGGCTCTTTTAATGATAGCTGTAAATTTCATATTGTTTTTACTCTATGGCTCGCTGATTACCGGCAGGTTTAAGAAAACCGGTTTTTCAGCGACAATTTCGATTATAGCGGGTTTTTTTGTCATGCTCATTATTTTCGATCTATGCTGCTTTCCGGTAATGCTAAAGTGGCGGCCCTTAAGCCTTCTGTCGGGGATATGGGCGGCAGTCACAGTGGCACTCTGCGCCCTTTCCATTGTTTTAAACCGTGCAGCCTTAAAGGAAAGCTTTCGGAGCATTGGGGCTTTTGTGGCGAAAAACCGGCTCTTTACGGCGGGAGTGGCGCTTCTTTTGCTGGTGCAGCTTCTGATAATCGGAATGTCCTACGATTTTACACTGGATGCCTCCTACTATGTGGCGAGAGTTACCACCGATGTAACGACGAACACCATAAATATCTACGATCCCTATACCGGAGAGTGGACGGATCATTTTGAATTCAGATACTTTTTCTCGACCTACCCGACTCTTTGCGCCGTCCTTTCCTCCATTACGGGGATACATCCCCTTACCTTCATGAAGATAGTAATGAGCCTGACTGTGGTGATACTGTCAAACATGCTTATCTTTATGATTGGCAGGGAGCTTTTTCCGGCCTCGTTAAAAAGGCAGTTTGCCTTCATGCTCTTTTCGGGTATAATGCTGTTCTTTTTCAGCTCGATTTATACTCCGGCCCAGTTTCTGGTAACGAGAAGCTATGAGGGAAAGGCCATTTTGGGGAATGTGGTCCTGCCGTTTCTGCTCTTTCTGACAATTCGCATATATAAGGATGTCAAGGCGTGGGACAGCTATATTTATCTCTTTCTGACCTGCCTGGGTGCAACCGCCCTGTCCAACTCGGCGAATATGCTGCTGCCGGCGGCACTCTTTTGTATGCTGCTGCCGGCCTTTATAAAATTCCGGGAAAAGCGGATACTGATCTCGGCCTGCCTGTCTGCGGCGCCGTGTATTATCCTGCTGCTATTATATGTGGCTTACGTAAAGGGAATGTTTGTTTTTTATACATATCCGAGGTAAAAATGCAGAATTTGTCAATAGCCGACGAGGGGCTTGCCTATAT
>CAMNBW010000008.1 GCA_946533525.1 uncultured Lachnospiraceae bacterium | reverse complement strand
AAGAAGAATGTGGGCTTAACGCCTACGGAGTACAGGGAAAAGAAATGAGATTACTGAAAAGGACAGTCAATATAATATTGTGCCTGCTTTTGGTGCTTTCCCTGATGGCCTGCGGCAGCCGGGAGAGCGAGAGCGGCACAGGCGGCGACAGGGATGAAGGCGGGGCGAAGATCCGCCTCGGCATGACCTTCGATACCTTTGTAATGGAGAGGTGGCAGCGGGACAGGGATATTTTCGTTTCCACGGCCAGGGCCCTCGGGGCGGAGGTCAATGTCCAGAATGCCAACGGCGATGTGGACGAGCAGATAAACCAGATAAATTACTTTATCGATCAGGGCGTGGACGTGATAATAGTCGTCGCCACCGACGGGAGCGCCCTTAAGGACATCGTTGCGAAAGCCAGGAGCAAGGGGATAAAGATAATCTCCTACGACAGGCTTATTTTGAACGCGGATACGGATCTCTACATATCCTTTGACAACGGAATGGTCGGGAAATATATGGCCGACAAGATAATAGAGGAGATGCCCGGAGGAGGCAGCATCATTAAGATAAAGGGGCCGGAGAAGGACTATAACGTGCGGCTGGTGGAAGAGGGCTTTAACGAGGAGATCGCGGGCCACGGCATAAGGGTGCTCGACGAATATTCGGCGTCGGAATGGAAGGGTGAGGAGGCCAGCGATTACCTTGCGCAGATCGACGACAAGCTCGAACAGGTCCAGGCCATAATGTGCGGCAACGACGCCCTGGCAGCGGGAGCCATAAGGTATCTCTCGGAGCGGCGGCTGGCATCGAAGATCACTGTTACCGGGCAGGATGCCGATCTGGACGCCTGCCAGAGGATAGTCGAGGGAACCCAGGCTATGACGGTGTATAAGCCTATTGAAGTGCTTGCCAAGAGGGCGGCCCAGTGCGCGGTGACCCTTGCCGAGGGCGGGAAGGTCAACGGAGTGGGCGACGGGCAGTTCACGATGATAAACGACGGGACCTACGATATTCCCTACGTCTCGATACAGCCGATAATGGTAACAAGGGAAAACATCGATAAGGAGATAATAGACAGCGGCTTCCACCTTAGAGAGGACGTATATTTCAACGTCCGGGAAGATGAGCCTGACGAGGACTTAAAGTAGGACAAATTTAATAAGTTGTGCAAAAAAGTGCTAGCACTGATTCAAATTTGAGTCAGTGCTAGCATTTTTAACAAAAAGAGGCAATTTTTTCCTATTTTTTTGTCGAGAATGTTGTGCTAAGCTTTGACCTAACAGGCAATCCAGCCTGCCAACAAAATTTATCAGGAGGAAAAAAGATGAAAAAGAAATTACTCAGCGCGTTACTTTCAACAGCAATGGTAGCATCTCTTCTTGTAGGTTGTGGTTCAGCAGCAGCTCCCGCAGCAGATGCAGCAGCTCCCGCAGCAGAGGCAGCTCCGGCAGCAGAAGAGGCTCCCGCAGCAGAGGAGGCAGCTCCCGCAGCAGAGGAGGCTCCCGCAGCAGAAGCAGCAGCTCCCAAGGAAATTGGAACAATCGGTGTTGCGATGCCCACAAAGGATCTCCAGAGATGGAACCAGGACGGCGAGAACATGAAGAAGGAGCTGGAAGCAGCAGGCTACACTGTTGACCTTCAGTACGCAGATAACACAGTTGCAACTCAGGTTTCACAGATCGAGAACATGATAGCAAACGGAGACTCCATCCTCGTTCTTGCTTCTATCGACGGTTCTTCACTCGGAACAGTTCTTGAAGGCGCAAAGGCAGCTAACATTCCCGTTATCGCTTATGACCGTCTTATCATGAACACAGATGCAGTAAGCTACTATGCAACATTCGATAACTACATGGTTGGAACAAAGCAGGGCGAGTACATCCGCGATACGCTGGATCTCGACAATGCTGAGGGACCTTTCAACCTTGAGATCTTCACCGGAGACCCCGGCGACAACAACGCACAGTTCTTCTATGGCGGCGCTATGGACATTCTTAATCCTTACATCGATGCAGGAAAGCTCGTTATCCAGTCCGGCCAGAAGGATTTCGCAGAAGTTGCAACAGCTAACTGGGATACAGCTACAGCACAGTCCAGAATGGAGAACATCATTTCTTCATACTATGCAGGCGGCGAGAAGATCGACGTAGTTCTTTGCTCAAACGACTCCACAGCACTCGGTGTTGAGAACGCATTAGAGAGCGCATACAAGGGAGAGTGGCCCATCATCACAGGTCAGGACTGTGACAAGCCCAACGTAAAGAACATGATCGCAGGTAAGCAGTCAATGTCTATCTTCAAGGATACACGTACACTTGCATCACAGGTTGTAAAGATGGTTGACGCTATCGCTCAGGGTACAGAGGTTCCCGTAAACGATACAGAGACCTATGACAACGGCACGGGCGTTATTCCTTCATACCTTTGCGAGCCCGTATTTGCAGATGTTAACAACTACAAAGAGCTCCTTATCGACTCCGGATATTACACAGAGGACGATCTTAAGTAATTTCGACTTGGGTTGAGTATTTTGAGCGGGGGCGGCGAAAAGCCCGCCTCCGCTTTTTTAAGGAAATGGCATGAAGCAGGAGGGATGAGATTTGGGAAAAGTTTTACTTAAAATGGATCATATAACCAAGACCTTTCCTGGCGTAAAGGCACTCGACGATGTAAATTTTGAAGTGCAGGAGGGTGAGATCCATGCACTTGTAGGAGAGAACGGCGCCGGCAAATCAACGCTTATGAAGGTTCTTTCCGGAACATGGCCCTACGGTTCATATACCGGAAACGTTATTTATGACGGAGAGGTTCAAAAGTTTAAGAATATCAAAGAGTCAGAGCTCAAAGGTATCGCGGTTATACATCAGGAGCTCGCACTGATACCCTATATGACCATAGCCGAGAATATGTTCCTCGGAAATGAAAAGGGATCAAAATACAATATCAACTGGGACGAGGAGTATAACGAGGCCTCCAAATATCTTAAGATGGTTGGCTTAAACGAGTCTCCCAGAACGCTTATTAAGGATATAGGAACAGGTAAGCAGCAGCTGGTCGAGATAGCGAAGGCGCTTTCAAAGAACGCAAGGCTTCTTATCCTTGATGAGCCCACTTCCTCGCTTAATGAAACAGAGTCCATGGCGCTTCTGGATATGCTTCTGGACTTCAAAAAGCAGGGAATGACATCGATCATCATATCTCATAAGATCAATGAGATTTCATATGTCGCAGATACAATTTCAATCCTGAGAGACGGTTCCACGATCGGAGAGTCCATGGTGAAGGGTAAGGATGAGATCACGGACGACATCATCATTCAGAGAATGGTAGGCCGTGAGCTTACAAACCGTTTCCCCAAGAGGGAAAAGAAGGACTTCTCGGGCGCTCCCGTAGCTCTGGAGGTAAAGAACTGGACGGTTTACCATCCTTTATATTCCGAAAGAAAGGTATGCGACAATATAGATTTCAAGATTCATAAGGGAGAGGTTGTAGGCGTTGCAGGACTTATGGGCGCCGGCAGAACCGAGCTTATGATGAGTATTTTCGGTAAGTCTTACGGGACAAATATTTCCGGCCAGCTTTACATGGACGGAAAGGAGATCCATCCGAAGAATACAAGAGAGGCCATCGAAAACAAGATAGCCTATGTAACTGAGGACAGAAAGGGCAACGGCCTTATCCTGTCCAACTCGATAAAGATAAATACTTCCCTTGCCAATATGGCGGGAGTAAGCTCTAAAAACGGTGTGATAGACAGCGACCTTGAGTACCATGTAGCTCAGGATTATGCGGCCAAGCTGCATACAAAATGTCCTACGGTCGAGCAGAACGTCGGAAATCTGTCCGGCGGAAATCAGCAGAAGGTCCTGCTGGCAAAGTGGATGTTCGCGGATCCCAACGTACTGATCCTCGACGAGCCCACAAGAGGTATAGACGTAGGTGCCAAGTATGAGATCTACTGTATTATCAACGACCTGGTAGCGGAAGGAAAATCAGTAATCATGGTTTCATCCGAGCTGCCCGAGGTACTGGGAATGAGCGACAGGATCTATGTCATGAACGAGGGCAGAATGGTCGGTGAGCTCAGTGCCGAGGAGGCGACCCAGGAGAGCATCATGGCAAAGATAGTCAGCACCAAGGACGCAAAAAGCGCTTAGGGAGGTGCGATTATGACGAAGTCATAATTTTGCATCGCACCGGACGATTTGGCAGGACGACGCAGGAGTCATGCCGTTACATATGATTAAAGGGAGGGAGATATAATGAATGTTAAAAGTGTATTAACTAAATATGCGATGACCATTGCTACAGTCATTGTTATTATATTTTTCACGGTAGCTACACAGGGAAAGCTCTTATTCCCTCAGAATGTTAATAACGTAATAGCTCAGAACGCATACGTGTTCGTAATCGCAATGGGTATGCTCTTATGTATCCTTACCGGAGGTAACATCGACCTTTCGGTTGGTTCGATAGTAGGTCTGGTAGGTGCGGTAGGCGCCATATTGATGGTAAACCACAACGTAGCCATTCCTGTTGCAATGCTGATCTGCCTGGTCATCGGTACATTGATCGGAGCCTGGCAGGCTTACTGGATAGCTTATCAGAGGATACCTCCTTTCATCACGACCCTTGCAGGTATGTATATGTGGAGAGGACTTTCCAACGTTATCCTTCAGGGTCTTACGATTTCGCCCATGCCTGACGCCTTCAACAACATATTCAACAGCTATGTACCTGATTTCTTCGGAGGAAACGGCTTCAACATAACCTGTTTTGCAGTAGGTATAATCATCTGCGTTGCCTATATTGGCGCACAGTTATCCGCGAGAGCAAAGAGGATCAAGAAGGGCTATGAGGCAGGCTCCTTCTCAGCAATGATGGCTAAGACGGTTATCATCTGCGCGGTAGTTATCTTCTTCATGTATAAGCTGGCTAAATATCAGGGAATTCCCGTAATCCTTATCTGGGTAGCGGTTATCGTACTTATCTATACCTACATAACCAGCAAGACTACCACAGGACGTTATTTCTACGCAGTCGGCGGAAACGAGGCAGCAACGGAGATGTCCGGTATCAATACCAATAAGGTTTACTTCATAGCCTATACAAACGTAGCCTTCCTTTCCTCCATCGCCGGCTTCATCATCATGGCGAGACTGAATTCGGCTAACCCGACAGCCGGTACCAACTACGAGATGGACGCCATCGCATCCTGCTTCATCGGAGGTGCTTCGGCATACGGCGGAATAGGAACCACCACCGGAGTTGTTATCGGAGCTATCCTGATGGGTGTCCTGAACCTGGGTATGTCCATCATGGGTGTGGACATGAACTGGCAGAGAGTTGTTAAGGGCGGAGTTCTTCTTATAGCGGTTATCTTCGACGTAGTTTCAAAGAGGAAGTCATCATAAGAAAAAAGCTTCAAAACCATTTTTTTCATTTGTTTCATGCCTTTGGGCCGGATACTGTAAATTAGTGTCCGGCTCAAAAAATATTTATGATACAATATCCTCATGGAATTTGACATTGAAGAGAATTTGAAAAAGCTTCCGAAAAAACCGGGAGTTTATATAATGCACGCAAAGAACGACGAGATAATCTACGTCGGCAAGGCCATAAACCTTTTTAACAGGGTCCACTCCTATTTCCGGGCTACGAAGAAAAGCGCGAAGATCGAAAAGATGGTCTCGCATATCAATTATTTTGAGTATATCGTGACGGATTCGGAGCTCGAGGCCCTTGTGCTCGAGTGCAATCTTATCAAGGAGCACCGGCCCCAGTACAATACGATGCTCCGGGACGACAAGAGCTATCCCTATATAAAGGTCACGGTCAATGAGGAGTATCCGCGGATACTTTTTGCAAGAAAGCCCCATGGCGATACAGGAGCCGCAAAGACCAAGGCAAAGCTCTACGGCCCCTATACGAGCTCCTACAGCGTGAGGGAGACCATAGAGCTCATAAATAAGATATACCAGCTCCGTACCTGCAACAGGGTTCTGCCTAGAGATATAGACAAGGAGAGACCCTGCCTGAATTACCAGATACACCAGTGCCAGGCTCCGTGCAGAAGCGGCTGTACCAACGCGGAGAAATACAATGAGGGTGTCCGGGGAGCGCTGGACTTTCTGGAGGGAAATTACAGGCCCATCCTGAACATGCTGGAGGAAAACATGCTCAAGGCCTCAGAGGAGCTTCGCTTCGAGGATGCCGCAAGCTACAGGGATCTTTTAAATTCGGTCAGGGATGTGGCCCAGAAGCAGAAGATAACGAGCTCCGACGGAGCCGACAGGGACGTTATCGCCATGGCGAGAAACGAAAAGAACGCCGTTGTCGCCATATTTTTCGTGCGGGACGGCAGGATAATCGGCCGGGATCATTTTTATATGACAGAGACCGCCGGCACCGGGGACGCTGACATTCTGGGCAGCTTCTTAAAGCAGTTCTACACCGGAACGCCCTTCATCCCTCCCCAGATCATGGTGGAGCAGGAGATAGAGGACAGGGAGGTGGCCGAAGAGTGGCTCAGCGAAAAACGCGGCAGCAAGGTCAGCATACTTGTGCCGAGGCGGGGCATAAAGGAAAAGCTGGTGGAGCTTACAAAGAAGAACGCCGAAATAGTCCTGACCACCGATTCCGAAAAGCTTGAGCGGGAAGAGCAGCGGACTACCCGGGCTGCGCAGGGGATCGCGGACCTTATCGGACTTGACAATGCGGTAAGGATAGAGTCCTACGACATCTCGAATATAAGCGGCTTCGAATCCGTCGGCTCCATGGTGGTCTTTGAAAACGGAAGGCCCAGGAGGTCGGATTACAGGAAGTTCAGGATAAAGACTGTGGTGGGCCCGGACGACTACGCTTCGATGAACGAAGTCCTGACCCGGAGGTTTACCCGGCTTAAGAATGCTGAGGGCTCTGAGAAAACTGAGGATTCCTTTACCCGCTATCCCGACCTTATCCTTATGGACGGAGGCCGCGGACAGGTCAATATAGCCCTCGAGGTGCTGGAGAAGCTGGGGCTGGATATTCCGGTGGCGGGCATGGTCAAGGATGACCGGCACAGGACCAGGGGAATATATTACAACAACGTGGAGCAGCCCATCGACACACACTCCGAGAGCTTCCACCTTATAACGAGAATTCAGGACGAGACCCACAGATTTGCCATAACCTACCATAGGAATTTAAGGTCCAATGCGCAGATACATTCGATCCTGGACGACATTCAGGGCATCGGCGATAAGCGCAGAAAGGCGCTGATGAAGGAATTCGGCTCCATAGAGGCGGTGGCGGAGGCTACGGATGAGGAGCTGGCTGCCGCGCCGGGGATGAATGTAAGGGCGGCAAAGGCCGTCAGGGACTTCTTCGAAGCCAGGAAAAAAGGCAATATAATGCGGGATGAAACGCCCTATGAGCCGGCGTCGGAACCCGGTGAGGATTCTTGATAAGCCTCTGTATAAATGCTAAAATTGGATAATAATTACCTAACAGGAGGGACAGATGGCAGACGTAAAGCTTACAAATCTCATAGAAAAAATGAATCTTACGGTTCTAAATCCCGAGGTGGACCTGGAAAAGAGAAAGATAACCGTCCCGGATATTTTGAGACCGTCTCTGCAGCTTACGGGGTACCTCGAGCATTTTGACAGGAACCGTGTGGAGATCATAGGTTTTGTCGAGGCTTCCTATATGGAGACCATGGAAAAGGAAACCAAGGAAAAGATCTTTGACGAGCTTTTGTCCAACGATATACCCTGCGTTATCTTCTGCAGGGATATTACTCCCGATGAGATATTTCTGGAGAAGGCGACCAAGTACTCCGTTCCGATACTTCAGACCTCGAGAGCGACCTCGGAATTCGAGTCGGAGCTTATCCGCTTCATGAGCTGGCGTCTTGCCCCCTGTATTTCCATACACGGAGTTTTGGTGGATGTCTTCGGTGAGGGAGTGCTGATAACCGGTGAAAGCGGCATAGGTAAGAGCGAAGCGGCTCTGGAGCTGGTAAAGAGAGGACACCGCCTTATAACCGACGACGTGGTAGAGATAAGAAAGGTCTCCGATGACCAGCTTGTAGGCTCGGCCCCGGACATCACAAAGCATTTTATAGAGCTTAGAGGAATAGGCATAGTAGACATCATGGCTCTTTTCGGAGCATCCTCGGTTGAGGACGAGCACAATATCGACATGGTCATAAGGCTTGAGGACTGGGATAAGGACAAGGACTATGACCGGCTGGGTCTCGAGGAGGAGTATACGGAATATCTCGGAAACAAGATAGTCTGCCACAATATTCCGATAAGGCCCGGAAGAAACCTCGCCATCATATGCGAGACGGCGGCCGTCAACTATCGTCAGAAGAAGATGGGCTATAACGCAGCCAAGGAATTATATAAGCGTGTTCAGGAAAATCTGGCAAAGAAGAGGGGGGAGTCTGAATAATGGGGAAAATAGTTTTTGGTGTTGATGTAGGCGGAACATCGGTAAAGCTCGGAATGTTCGACGCCGACGGAAAGCTTAAGGAAAAGTGGTCCATACCTACGAGGACCGAAGAGGACGGAAAACATGTGCTGCCGGATATTGCCGAATCCATTAAGGCAAAGATGGCTGAGCAGAGCTGTACGGCAGAGGATGTTATTGGAGTCGGCATAGGGCTGCCCGGTCCGGTGGATGACGACGGAGTAATAAATAAAGCGGTAAATCTCGGCTGGAACAGGGTCTTTAATGTGAGCGAGGAGCTTTCGGGACACCTTGGAGGCATAAAGGTAAGGGCCGGCAACGATGCCAACGTGGCCGCTCTCGGAGAAGCCTGGGCCGGAAGCGGAAAGGGCTATAATAACATCGTCATGGTGACCCTCGGGACCGGTATAGGCGGAGGTATCGTTGTAGACGGAAATATATATGCGGGAGCTTCGGGTTCCGCGGGGGAGATCGGCCATATCCACATAAACGATGAGGAGACAGAGTCCTGCAACTGCGGCAACTGCGGCTGTCTTGAGCAGTACGGCTCGGCGACCGGTATTGTCCGCCTGCTGAAGAAGGAGCTCGAAAGCAGCGATGAAGCCAGCCTGATGAGGGACGTTACCCCTAATGCCAAGGATATGTGGGAGGCTGTCAAGAAGGGAGACGCCCTGTCCACGAGGGTGGCGGAGAAGTTCGGAGCCTATCTTGGAAAAGGCCTTGCAGCTATCGCAAATGTGGTAAATCCTGAGCTCTTTATAATAGGCGGAGGGGTCTCCATGTCGGGAGACGTTATTCTCCCCTTCATTACCAAAAATTTTGACAAATATGTATTCCATGCCTGCAAGGAGGTAAAGTTTGTCCGCTCCGTGCTGGGAAATGACGGCGGAATATACGGCGCGGCAAAAATGGTAATGTAGATGAGCGAATATTTTTTTGACTATTTATCCTCTCTGGTCAAGGAGGGAAGCGTAAAGAGGGACGAGCCCATGAGAGCCCATACCACCTTTAAGGTCGGAGGTCCCGCGGATTATTTCATAGTTCCCGGGAATGAAAAGGAGCTTTCGGAGGTCATAGCTTACCTCAATAAAGCCGGGAGGGAGTATATGGTCGTCGGCAACGGCAGCAACCTCCTTGTCGGGGATCATGGCTACAGGGGCTGTATCATCCTTCTTTACGATAATTTCAATAAGATCAGCGTAGAGGGAGACAGGATAACGGCGCAGGCCGGCGCCCTGCTTTCCGCCATAGCCCATGAGGCGCTTGAGAATTCCCTGACGGGCTTTGAATTCGCGGCGGGGATCCCCGGAACCGCAGGGGGAGCCGTCATAATGAATGCGGGAGCCTACGGGGGAGAGATGGCGGATATTGTCGAGAGCGCGGAAGTCATAGCCGACGACGGGGATAAGGTCACCTTCAGCAACGAGGAGCTTAAATTCGGCTACAGAAAGAGCGTGCTGCAGGTAAGGCCCGTTGCGGTTGCCTCCGTAAGCTATAAGTTAAAGCCCGGAAAAAAGGAAGAGATCCAGAGCAGGATGGAGGAGCTGGCCCGGGAGCGCAGATCCAAGCAGCCCCTGGAATATCCCAGCGCCGGCAGCACCTTCAAGAGGCCGGAGGGATATTTTGCCGGGAAGCTCATAATGGATGCGGGCTTAAGAGGCTACCGTGTAGGCGGAGCCAAGGTCTCGGAGAAGCACTGCGGCTTTGTGATAAATTACAACAATGCCAGCGCCTCGGACATTATGGACGTTATAAATGATGTGACAGAGAGAGTTAACGGGCACTTTTCGGTCCGGCTGGAGCCGGAGGTGCGTATTGTGGGGGAATTCTAGGTCATGAATTTTGTTATAGTTACGGGAATGAGCGGCGCGGGAAAGAGCACCACCTTAAAGATGCTCGAGGATATAGGGTATTTTTGCGTTGACAACCTTCCCATCCCGCTTATCGAGAAATTTGCGGAGCTGTCCATGACTCCCAATTCGGAGCTTACGAAGATAGCCATAGGTATAGATGTGAGGACAGGGCTTAAGGACATTTCGCAGGCCCTCGCAAATCTCGACGGTCACGGGCTTAAGTACGAGATCCTATTTCTGGATGCCGACGACGATGTGCTGGTCAAGCGCTTCAAGGAGACGAGAAGGGCACATCCCCTTGTGGCCGACGGAAGAGTCGAGGACGGCATAGTCAAGGAACGGCAGCTCCTTACCTTCCTTAAGGGGAAGGCGACTTACATAATCGACTCCTCCCACCTTCTGACCCGGGAGCTCAAGGAAAAGGTAGAGGACATTTTCCTGAAAAATAAAAAATTTGCAAATCTCTATATAACCATCCTGTCCTTCGGGTATAAGTATGGTATCCCCAATGACGCGGATCTGGTTTTTGATGTGAGGTTTCTCCCCAATCCTTATTATATTGACGAGCTTAAGAACAAGACCGGCAACGATAAGGACGTCAGGGATTATGTGCTGAGCTTTGAGGAGGCGGATACCTTCCTCAATAAGCTCGAGGATATGCTGCTCTTTCTGATACCGAATTATATTACCGAGGGCAAGTACCAGCTTGTCATAGCCATAGGCTGTACCGGCGGGAAGCACAGAAGCGTGACCCTTGCAAACAGTATTTATGAGAGGCTTAAGAGCAACGGTCAGTACGGCATCCGTATAGAACACCGGGATATTGAAAAGGACGGACACAGATAATGTCCTTTTCTCAGAGTGTCAAAGAAGAGATAATGCTCCACCCGCCGCAGTCGAGGCACTGCCGCATCGCCCAGCTTTTCGGGATCTATATGCTCTGCGGGGAGAGCGGCCAAAGGGATGGAAGACCATATATAAAATTTCAGACGGAAAATATTAATGTTGCAAGAATGTGCTTTACATTATTGAGAAAAACATATAATATTACTGTTAATCTGAGTGTAAGAAAATCAAAATTATTTTTATACATGATATGTATTTATGGCGCCGATGCCGGGAATATAAGGGAAGCTCTGAAAACCGGAGAAACCCTGGAGACAGCGGCAGCGCTCCTTACGGAAAGGGATTGCTGCAGGAGGGCATTTATAAGAGGGACCTTCCTTGTATCGGGATCTCTGAACGATCCGGAGCGTTCATATCATTTGGAAATAGTCTGTAATGACAGTAATTTCGCGGATATTCTCAAGTATACCATTGTTAGCTTCGGGGTTGAGGCCAAAATAGCCCTGAGGAAAAAGAATTATGTTGTATACGTCAAGGAAGGCGACGGAATAGTTGATATGCTCAATATAATGGAGGCGAATAATTCCCTCCTGAGTATGGAAAACACCCGGGTATTGAAGGAAATGCGAAACCGGGTAAACCGGAGCGTAAACTGCGAGACGGCCAACATTAAAAAGACTGTGGGAGCAGCGGTCAGACAGATAGCGGACATCGAATATCTGATAAGCCGCGGAGCCTTTAAGGAACTGGACAGGGGACTTAAGGAGATAGCACAGCTGCGCCTCGACAATCAGGAGGCCACCCTTACGGAACTAGGAGAAATGCTCGATCCGCCGGTAGGTAAATCCGGTGTAAATCACAGATTGAGGAAGTTAAGTGAGCTTGCCGACAAACTTAGGGGAGCTTGAGCGGTAAAGCAGCAGCGGAGGAGATTATGAAAAAAAGAACAGTTACTGTTGCCATGAGCGATAACGGGGATGCGCGCCCTATTGCCAAGTTGGTGCAGGTAGCAAGCCAGTTCGATTCCAGTGTGTACATCGACTGCGATTCAAAGCATGTGAATGCAAAGAGCATTATGGGGATGATGACCCTGGCTTTGAAGAACGGCGACGACGTCAGCGTTGTTACGGACGGAAGCGATGAGGATGCGGCTGCAGAGGGTATTGAGAAGTACCTTACGGGTGCGGTAAGCTGATAAGGATGATACTGAAAAAAATATCGGAGGTGCCGGCAATTTGAAGAAGCTGTTATTTATATATAATATGCATGCGGGTCAGCAAAAGATCATTTCAAATCTTGCCGGGATCGTTGATCTGTTTACAAAGGCAGGGTACGAAGTGACGGTCCATCCTACCCAGGAGCAGG
This sequence comes from uncultured Lachnospiraceae bacterium, assembly GCA_946533525.1. Classification (GTDB taxonomy): domain Bacteria; phylum Bacillota; class Clostridia; order Lachnospirales; family Lachnospiraceae; genus NK4A144. Next base: position 3,986 of record CAMNBW010000008.1, on the reverse strand, counting down.
GAGATGCCACAAGGAAGACCATTGAGCGCGCTTCCGGCTATGACCTGGTTGTATGCTCCGGCGGAGACGGGACTCTGGACGAAGTCGTTACAGGCATGATGCAGTGCAAAAAAAAGGTCCCTATCGGATATATTCCTGCCGGAAGCACGAACGACTTTGCCTCCTCGTTAAAGATTCCTGCCGACATGCGGAAAGCCGCTGAAATAGCGGTCAACGGAAGGGTTGTCAAATTTGACATGGGCTCGTTTAACGACAACATCTTTGTCTATGTCGCAGCCTTTGGTATGTTTACGGACGTCTCATACGGAACCGACCAGGCTTTAAAGAATACCTTCGGGCATCTTGCCTATCTGTTCGAGGGAATAAAGCATTTGTCGGAGATCAAGCCCTATAAGATAAAAATTGAATATGACGGCGGAGTCATAGAGGATAATTTTATTTTCGGCATGGTGAGCAATTCCCTTTCGGTGGGGGGAATAAAGAATTTTGTGGGCCCTGGCGTGCTGCTGGACGACGGGATCTTTGAAGCTACCTTTATAAGGCCGGCGCTCGAGGTTGCGGCCTATAATACGGAGGTCGCAAATTCAATACGTACAGGGAAGAAGAATTCGCTTATTTTAAGCTTTAAGACCAGCAGGATGAAGATCACCTCGGAGGAGAAGATCTCCTGGACCCTGGACGGTGAGTACGGCGGCCAGTTTAACAGCGTGGAGCTCAGCAATATCAAAAGGGCCATAAAGATGAAGGTTCCTGATGGAGTAAAGCTTCCGTTTTCCAGTGAAACAAAGGCGGTTTCCAGGAAAGAACCGCTGCCGGCGCTTCCGGGCAGCATAGCCCTTCCCGAAGCGATGGAATAAAGGATGATGATTGACAAATATTTGTCGATTCAATAGTGTATTTTTCGGATATTTGTGATAAAATCAAAAACGTACTTGTTTTAAAGTAATTTATAATAAGAAAGGACAAAAAGAAATGGCTTTAGTTACAACAACCGAAATGTTTAAAAAGGCATATACCGGTGGTTATGCCGTAGGCGCATTCAACGTTAACAACATGGAGATCGTTCAGGGTATCGTAGAGGCGGCTCAGGAGCTCAATTCTCCCATCATCCTTCAGGCCTCCGCAGGAGCCAGAAAGTATGCAAAGGCTGCATATCTGAAGAAGCTGGTTGAGGCGGCTGTTGAGACTTCGGATATTCCGATCGCCCTTCATCTTGATCACGGCGCGGATTTCGACATCTGTAAGGAGTGTGTTGACGGCGGTTTTACGTCGGTAATGATAGACGCTTCCTCAAAGCCGTTTGAAGAGAATATAGAGGTTTCCAAGAGAGTTGCGGACTATGCGCACTCCAAGGGAGCGGTAGTAGAGGCAGAGCTCGGAACCCTTGCAGGTATCGAGGATGCAGTGCAGGTTGCAGACGACAAGGCAATGTTCACAGATCCCGATCAGGTTGAGGAATTCGTTAAGAAGACCGGCGTTGACTCCCTTGCAATAGCTATCGGAACCAGCCACGGTGCATATAAGTTCAAGCCCGGCACGGATCCCAAGCTCCGTCTGGATATTCTTGCGGAAGTAGCAAAGCGCCTTCCCGGCTTCCCCATCGTTCTTCACGGTTCATCTTCCGTACCTCAGAAGTACGTTCAGATAATCAATGAAAAGGGCGGAGCTCTTACGGACGCTATAGGTATTCCCGAGGATCAGTTAAGAGAGGCTGCAAAGGGAGCAGTCTGCAAGATCAATATCGACTCCGACTTAAGGCTTGGAATGACAGCAGGAATTCGTGAGCACCTGGTTGCTCATCCCGATCACTTTGATCCCAGACAGTACCTTGCCGATGGACGTGCCTATGTAAAAGAGATAGTTCATGACAAGATTATAAACGTTCTCGGTTCCGAGAATAAGGCCTGATACAGACTATAAGACAGCACCCGTCGCAAGGCGGGTGCTTTTTGCGTAATGGCGACGAGACAACTTCCCTCCAATATAATCTTCATACTCGACAGCAGGGAGCAGCCGTATCTTCCGGAGATCTTGAAGGAAACGGAAGCGATGGGGATCTCTGTGCGCCTTATCGATGGAAAGGCGGAGGAGAGCCCTGCTGTCGGCGCTAACGACTTTATCGTTACCGACAGCATTGCCGGGGCGGAGCTTGCGAGAAAGGCCGGCACCGGCTATGTGGCCTTTGTACAGGGCGAGCTTTCCAGGGCAGGCTTCTGGGACGCACAGTGCGTTATCCAGGGCTTCGACGAGGTGGACGGGGACTTTATCGTAAAAATGTATGAAAGGGCCAGGAACATTCCCTGGACTATTCTTGAAACCGAAAGGACGATCTTAAGGGAGCTGACCTTAGACGACATTGACGACCTCTATAAACTGTATGCACAGCCGGGAATGGCGGATTATATACCGCCGCTTTGCGAGGATAGGGAGGAGGAAGTCGAGTTTGAAAAAATGTATATAAAGTCCATGTACGGCTTTTACGGTTACGGCATATGGGTCATCCTGGACAGGGAAACCGGGAAATTTATCGGCAGAGCCGGCGTTACCCACAGGGACGGGTTTGAGGACCTGGAAGTGGGGTATATGCTTTCGAGGGAATATCAGCATAAGGGCATAGCTTCGGAAGTGATGAGGGCGGTCATCGATTATGCTGCAAAGAAGTACGGCAGCACAAGGCTAAACGCCTTTATAGATGAAAGAAATACAAGCTCCGTGCGCTTTGCCGAGAGACTGGGCTTTAAAAAGAACGGAAAAGCCATGATCGAAGGAAGCGAGCTCGACTGGTACGTATTGATTACAAATTAAGGGATATATCAATGATAAGCCGCCGAGAGTTGACATAGCAAAAAAGTTGATATATATTCTTCATATTAAAGAACTATCTCATTAACTTACAGTTTCTATGGATCCTATGGGGAGGGAGAGTAAAATGGCAACACCAAAAAGAGCGATTGCGCCTTCTGCTACTGAAGCGGCGTCCGCTGCCGAGGATGGAAAGAAGGCTGCTAAGAAGACGGCAGTAAAAGCTGCAGTTACAAAGAATGAGGAGAGTAAGAAAGAAGTGAAGGCAACAGAGAAAAAAGAAGCCCCCGTAAAGAAGACAACCACTGCAAAGAGCGAGCCTGCCAAGAAGGCGGCTGAGAAGAAGGAAGCTCCTGCAGCGAAGACGGCGGCGGCAGAGAAGACAACGGTTAAGAAGACCGCTGCAAAGACAGAGACAAAGAGCGCTGCAAAGAAGCCTGCCGCAAAGGCAGCTCCTGCTAAGAAGGCGGCTGAAAAGGCTGAGGCGACCCTTGTTGTACAGTTCAATAACAAGGATGTGAACGCAGCCGATATAGAGAGCAGATTCAAGGAGATCTGGACAAAGGATCTTGGCAAAAAGGAATCAGAGCTCAAGAATGTTACATTCTATGTAAAGATCGAAGAGTCCAAGGTTTATTATGTAGCTGATGACGACGTTACAGGAGATTTCGATATCTGAGTAAGATGGGTGAACCCGAGAAAAGAATTGCTGCCGGACGGAATATGGTCCGGCAGTTTTTTACGAATAAAATTAATATACTTTGTATTCCCCTTTTAATTTACTGCGTGTATTTCATTACGGAGCTCCTGGTGCATACGCTGGCGGACGCCGATATTCCCAACGAATACAGGGAGGCGGCCAATGTTTTGCTGACTAAGGAGTTAATGAGCGGGGAAAATCCCTACAGCCTTTCCTCCCTTGAGGGAGAGCTTCCGGGTTTTATATATCTGTACGGGCCGCTGTATTCCTGTATAACTGCGGTCATCGCTTCTGTATTTCGCGTAAATATAGTTTTTATCCACTATATCGTTACCCTTATATGCATGATATTTTCCGGGATCTTTGCGGGCAAGATCGTCCTTAAATATTCCCGTTCATATACGGCGCCAATCTGCGCCTTTCTGTTTTTGCTGGTCTGCCATTGGAGATACGGCTTTGTCAACGCCGTGCCGGACAGTATGGC
>CAMNBW010000007.1 GCA_946533525.1 uncultured Lachnospiraceae bacterium | reverse complement strand
TCTGTTTCAGGGAGCTTGCATACAAGGGAGAGATTCCCGGAGTTCGTAAGGCATCCTGGTAAAACGTATTGTTTCCGGCGGCGGAAACTGATTAAAGACTGCAATTATTATTTAGGAGGTAAATATGACTACTAACGATCCTATCGCGGATATGCTTACAAGAATACGTAATGCTAATACAGCAAAGCATGATACGGTTGATATTCCTTCTTCAAGGATGAAGCTGGCTATAGCGGACATTCTTGTAGATGAGGGATATATATCCAAATATGATATGGTTGACAACGGAAGCTTCAAGGACATCCGTGTAACCTTAAAGTACAGGGAAGGTGACAAGAATAAGAAGGTCATCACCGGATTAAAGAGAATTTCAAAGCCCGGTTTCAGAGTATATGCGGGCAGAGATGAGCTCCCCAGAGTTTTGGGCGGATTGGGAATAGCCGTTATATCAACAAACAAGGGAGTTGTAACTGACAGAAAGGCAAGAGAGCTCGGCGTAGGCGGAGAAGTTCTTGCATACATTTGGTAATCGATTAATAAAGGATAATAAAAAAGAGGAGGTGCGGGCATGTCACGAATTGGAAAAATGCCTATCGCAATACCGAACGGAGTCAACATCGATGTTGCAGAAAATAATAAAGTGACTGTTAAGGGACCGAAAGGAACGCTTGAAAGAGTTCTTCCCTCGATACTTACGGTTAAGATCGAGGACGGTCAGATAAAGGTCGAAAGACCCAATGATGAGAAGGAAACAAAGGCTCTTCACGGTCTTACCCGTTCGCTTATCAACAACATGGTCATAGGCGTTACGGATGGATATAAGAAAATTCTTGAGATCAACGGTGTAGGTTACAGAGCTCAGAAGCAGGGCAAAAAGCTTACCCTTAACCTTGGATTTTCACATCCCGTTGAGATGGAGGATCCCGAGGGCATCGAGACAAAGGTCGTAGACAACAAGATCGAGGTCGAGGGTATCGACAAGGAAAAGGTTGGTCAGTATGCGGCTGTGATCAGGGACAAGAAGAGACCCGAGCCGTACAAGGGCAAGGGAATTAAATACAGCGACGAAGTCATAAGACGTAAGGTCGGCAAGACTGGTAAGAAGTAAGGAGAGGGGCCATAATGATAAAGAAAAAATCAAGAGCAGAAGTTCGTGAAAAAAAGCACTTAAAAATTCGTAATCGTTTCAGCGGCACGGCTGAGAGACCTCGTCTTTCGGTATTCAGATCCAACAAGCATATGTATGCTCAGATAATCGACGATACCATAGGTCATACCTTAGTCAGCGCAAGCACCCTTGAAAAGGGCGTCCAGAGCGAATTAAAGTATACCGATAATATAGAAGCGGCGAAGTACCTCGGTTCGGTTATAGGCAAAAGAGCTGTAGAAAAAGGTATCAAAGAGGTAGTCTTTGACAGAGGCGGTTTTATTTATCACGGTAAGATTGAAGCATTAGCGGATGCAGCCAGAGAAGCCGGCCTGCAGTTCTGATAGAAAGGAGATATGATGAATCATTCCAAAATTGATCCCAGCAGCCTTGAGCTGGAAGATAAAGTAGTTACGATTAAGCGTGTAACAAAGGTTGTAAAGGGCGGTCGTAATATGCGTTTTTCGGCCCTTGTGGTAGTAGGTGATAAGGACGGACATGTAGGTGTCGGCCTCGGAAAAGCAACCGAAATTCCCGAAGCTATACGTAAGGGCAAGGAGGATGCTGCGAAGAAGCTCGTTACAGTAGCAAGAGATCCTCAGAGCTCCATCACACATGATTTCCTCGGCAAGTTCGGAGGAGCTTCCATACTCCTTAAGAGGGCTCCCGAAGGAACAGGTATCATAGCCGGAGGTCCCGCGCGTATAGTCTGCGAGCTTGCAGGCATCAGGAACATCCGTACAAAGTCCCTTGGTTCCAACAACAAGCAGAATGTTGTTCTTGCAACGATAAACGCACTTGCACAGCTCAAGACTCCCGAAGAGGTTGCCGAAGCCAGGGGCAAGAGGGTTGAAGATATCAGAAGTTGATATACCGGCTGTAATGGAAGTTTACAAAGCAGAGGAGAATAATAATGGCAGGTAAATTAAAGATCACATTATCAAAATCTACAATAGGTGCATTGCCTAAGCATAGAAAGACTGTAGAAGCGCTGGGTCTTAAAAAGACATACAGATCGGTGGAGCAGCCCGACAATCCCGCGATCCGCGGCATGATAAAGCAGGTTCAGCATCTTGTAACCGTAGAGGAAATATAATTTTCGCCTTAATAATAAGGCAGAAATGCGAGGAAGAAAATGGAATTACATAATTTAAGACCCGCAGAGGGAATGAAGCATAAGGCAAATTTCCGTAGGGGCCGCGGACACGGTTCAGGAAACGGAAAGACCGCAGGATACGGTCATAAGGGACAGAAGGCCCGTTCTGGAGCACCGCGTCTGGGCTTCGAGGGAGGTCAGATGCCTCTTTACAGAAGAATTCCCAAGAGAGGCTTCAGGGATCCTAACAGCAAGAAGATCGTTTCGCTCAATGTTTGCGATCTTGAAAAGTTTTATGAGGACGGAGCTGAGATAAGACCCGAGGATCTCATCGAGAGGGGCATCCTTAAGGATACCTATGATGGACTTAAAATCCTCGGAAACGGTGAGCTTACCAAGAAATTTACTGTTTATGCAAATGCATATTCAGCGTCTGCAAAAGAAAAGATTGAAGCTGTTGGTGGGAAAGCTGAGGTGATCTAATGCTCGAGTCGGTACGTAATGCGTTCAAGATTAAAGAGATCAGAACGAGATTGCTTGTAACTTTTATATTTCTTATCCTAATAAGGCTTGGATGCCAGCTTCCGATACCCGGATTTAACAGAGCGTATTTTCATCAGTGGTTTTCCTCTTTAACAGGAGATTCATTCAATTTCTTTAATGCTTTCACCGGCGGTTCCTTTGAGAACATGTCCATATTTGCATTAAACATTACGCCTTACATTACATCGTCCATCATTATCCAGCTGCTTACAATCGCCATTCCGGCGCTTGAAGAGATGCAGAGGAACGGTGAAGAAGGCAGAAAGATGCTGGTCTCCATTACCAGATACGTGACGGTAGGCCTTTCACTTATCGAGTCTCTGGCAATGGCCATAGGATTTAACAATCAGGGTATACTTGAAAACAGAAACAATGCGCTGACGATAATAATGGTAGTCCTCGGACTTACAGCAGGTTCGGCGCTCCTTATGTGGATAGGCGAGCAGATAACGGAATACGGAGTAGGAAACGGTATTTCCATAGTGCTTACCATCAACATAATTTCCAGACTTCCCGGCGACATGAACTCGCTCTATGAGATGTTCATCCGAGACAATTACAGAAACGGAAGGATACTTATAGCGATCATAGCTGCAATAGTTATACTTGCTGTTATCATTGCGACGGTGGTTCTGGTAATCCTTTTAAACAGTGCGGAGAGAAAGATACCCGTACAATATGCAAAGAAAGTTCTTGGAAGAAAGGTAGTCGGTGGAAATTCCACTCATATACCTCTTAAAGTAAATACAGCGGGAGTTATTCCCATTATCTTTGCATCGTCTCTTATGCAGTTCCCTATAGTCATCGCCCAGCTTCTTGGGAGGGACGGAGGAACTACACTTTGGGGGCATATATTAAGAGCCCTGAATTCAGGCAACTGGTGCAATCCCAGAGTGCCGCAGTATTCAATAGGCTTGCTCGTATACATTGTTCTGGTAATATTCTTCGCTTACTTCTACACGTCCATAACCTTCAATCCTCTTGAGGTTTCCGACAACTTAAAGAAGCAGGGCGGATTTATACCCGGAATAAGACCCGGCAAACCGACTACGGAATATCTGACGAGTATACTTAACTATATAATCTTCATAGGAGCTGTAGGACTTACGATAGTAGCGGTAATACCCATTTTCTTCAACGGCTTCTTCGGCGCGGATGTTTCCTTCGGAGGAACTTCGCTGATAATTATAGTAGGAGTTATACTTGAAACCATAAACCAGATAGAAGCAAAGATGTTGGTACGTAATTACAAAGGTTTTTTAAGCTGACACAGAGCAGACTTAAAATCAGTTCGGCAGGGATTTAAGGAGAAGAGAATATATGAAGATAGTCATGTTGGGAGCGCCCGGAGCCGGAAAGGGAACTCAGGCAAAAAAGATAGCAGCAAAATACAATATCCCCCATGTATCGACGGGAGATATATTCAGAGCGAATATCAAGGGCGGAACGGAGCTCGGCAAAGAAGCGAAGAGCTATATGGATGCCGGAAAGCTCGTTCCCGATGAGCTTACTGTCAGGATATTGCTGGACAGGGTATCGGAGGAGGACTGCAGGAACGGATATGTTCTGGACGGATTTCCGAGAACGATACCTCAGGCGGAGGTCTTGGATAAGGAACTTACCAAAGCGGGAGAGAAGATCGACTACGCTATAAATGTGGAAGTTCCGGACGAGAACATCGTCGACCGCATGTCCGGACGGAGGGGCTGCCCTAAATGCGGAGCTTCCTACCATATTAAATACATACCGCCAAAGAAGGAAGGCGTATGCGATGCCTGCGGAACAGAGCTTGTATTAAGAGATGACGATAAGCCCGAGACGGTTAAGAATCGCCTGAAAGTTTATCATGAGCAGACACAGCCGCTCATAGATTACTATACTAAGCAGGGTGCGCTTAAGGAAGTGGACGGAACTGTTGATCCCGAGGATGTATTCAAGGCCATTACGGATATTTTGGGGTAGGAATCGTATGTCTAAAGCAGATGTAATTGAAATAGAAGGAAAAGTAATAGAAAAGCTTCCCAACGCAATGTTCCAGGTTGAGCTTGAAAACGGACATCAGGTGCTTGCACATATAAGCGGTAAGCTCAGAATGAATTTTATAAGAATTCTTCCGGGAGACAAGGTCACGATAGAACTTTCGCCCTACGATCTTTCAAAAGGCAGGATCATTTGGAGAGACAAGTGAGCAGCCGGGAGCGGGAGTTCATTTATGGGCACGCTTTGGTGCGCTGAGCGGGACAAAATAAGTTTTTCTTGAAAAAACTTTTTTGGTGTGTTATATTAGTCATCGCTGCATTTTAAACAGGAGGTGCATTATGAAAGTAAGGTCATCTGTAAAGCCTATTTGCGAAAAGTGCAAAGTAATTAAAAGAAAAGGCAAGATTCGCATAATATGCGAAAATCCGAAGCATAAGCAGGTACAGGGTTAAAGACCCGGCTTGTGCAGATAGCAGTAGTTTAACTAAAATTCAGGAAAGGAGGGCATACTCACAATGGCTCGTATCGCTGGTGTAGACCTGCCCAGGGAAAAACGTGTTGAGATCGGACTTACTTATATCTTTGGTATAGGAAGATCCAGCTCAAACCGTATCCTTAAGGAGGCAGGAATTAATCCTGACACACGTGTCAAAGACCTCACAGAGGAAGAAGTGCAGAAGCTTCGTGATGTCATCGACAGAACCCAGGTCATCGAAGGTGATCTCAGGAGAGAAGTCGCTATGAACATCAAGCGTCTTGAGGAGATCGGATGCTATAGAGGAATCCGTCACAGAAAGTCGCTTCCCTGCCGTGGTCAGAAGACCAAGACCAATGCAAGAACCTGCAAGGGTCCCAGGAGAACAGTAGCAAATAAGAAGAAATAATAATAGGTAACTCGAAAACACGTAAAAAGAAAGTAGGTTAGTTTTATTATGGCTAAACAACAGTCAGGCGCCAAAAGATCCGGTAAGAGGCGCGTTAAGAAAAACGTTGAACATGGACAGGCACATATCCAGTCATCCTTCAACAATACTATTGTGACGCTGACGGATAGCAACGGAAACGCTCTTTCATGGGCAAGTGCCGGCGGTCTTGGTTTTAGAGGTTCAAGGAAATCTACTCCGTACGCAGCTCAGATGGCAGCAGAAACTGCCACGAAGGCAGCTCTCGTTCATGGCTTAAAGAGTGTAGATGTAATGGTGAAGGGACCCGGTTCCGGAAGAGAAGCGGCAATCAGAGCCCTTTCAGCAGCAGGTCTTCAGGTAACAAGTATCAAGGACGTAACCCCCGTTCCTCATAACGGATGTCGTCCGCCTAAGAGAAGGAGAGTGTAATCGTATGGCAGTTAATAGAGTTCCTGTTCTTAAAAGATGCAGATCCCTTGGACTCGAGCCCGCAGTATTGGGTATAAGCAAGACGTCCAACAGGAATCTGGTAAGAGCAAACAGAAAAGTAAGTGAGTATGGACTTCAGATGAGGGAAAAACAGAAGGCCAAGTTTATCTATGGCGTTCTGGAGAAGCCCTTCAGAAATTATTATAAGAAGGCTGACCGCATGAAGGGTCAGACAGGTGAAAACCTGATGATAATGCTGGAAACCAGGCTTGATAACGTGGTATTCCGTCTCGGTTTTGCGCGTACAAGAAGAGAGGCGCGTCAGATGGTAGACCACAAGACCTTCCTTGTAAACGGTAAGAAGGTAAATATTCCTTCATACTCGGTAAAGGTTGGAGATGTTATTGAGATCAAGGAGTCTTCCAGGTCTTCACAGCATATTAAGGACATATTCGACGTAACAGCCGACAGGATCGTTCCCGAGTGGCTGTCTGCAGAGCATGATAATTATAAGGGAACGGTGCAGGAGCTTCCCAGGCGTGATCAGATCGATGTTCCCGTCGATGAGATGCTTATAGTCGAGTTGTATTCGAAGTAATGTAATGTGACCTAAGGAGGTACAAACTTGTTCGAATTTGAAAAGCCCAAAATTGTTATTACAGATTTATCAGAAGACAATAAGTATGGCAGGTTTGTAATAGAGCCCTTAGAGCGTGGATATGGTATTACTCTCGGTAACTCCCTGAGACGTATTATGCTCTCCTCGCTTCCCGGAACAGCAGTTAGTCAGGTCAAGGTCGAGGGGGCTCAGCATGAGTTCAGTATCCTTCCCGGAGTTAAGGAAGATGTTACTGAGATCATAATGAACATTAAGAATTTATCCATCAAGAATACAAGTGCGGCTGATGAACCCAAGATAGCCCGTATTGAGATGGAGGGAGAAGGCGAAGTCACAGCGGCCGACATCCAGGTAGACCAGGATATCGAGATCGTCAACAAGGATCAGCATATCGCTACCTTGAGCGACAAAAATGCAAGACTCTATATAGAGCTTACGATAACCAACGGCAGGGGCTATGTCAGTGCAGACAGAAACAAGTCTGAGGAGAACCCCATCGGCATGATAGCTGTAGATTCGATCTATACTCCGGTTGAACGTGTTAATCTTACGGTAGAGAATACCCGTGTAGGTCAGGTTACAGACTACGATAAGCTTACTTTGGATGTATATACCAATGGAACGCTTCATCCTGAAGAGGCTATCAGTCTTGCGGCTAAAGTGCTCTCAGAGCATTTAAGTCTGTTTATAAACCTTTCAGAGGCGGCTTCCAAGACCGCGGTTATGGTCGATAAGCCCAATGATGAGACGGAGCAGATACTTGAGATGAGTATTGACGAGCTGGAGCTTTCGGTTCGTTCTTACAACTGTCTTAAGAGAGCCGGTATAAATACCGTTGCGGAGCTTATAAACAAGACTCCCGATGATATGATGAAGGTTCGTAATCTGGGACGTAAATCCCTTGAGGAGGTTCTTGCCAAGCTCGATGAGCTGGGACTCGAACTTAACCAGGGAGAAACAGCAGATAAATAAGATACGTATAAACCAGGCGGAGGACGGTAATTCCAAAGAGTGCGTCATTCGCCCCTCTCGCCGGATAAATAAGACCGATGAGCATTGTCCGGCTTAAAAATAAAGGAAAAGAGGACAAAATTATGGCAAAATACAGAAAACTCGGAAGAACATCATCACAGAGAAAGGCCTTATTAAGAAGTCTTGCAACAGCGGTCATCGTAAATGACAAGATCGTTACAACCCAGGCAAAGGCCGAGGAAGTTCAAAAGATCGTTGAAAGACTCATAACTCTTGCGGTAAAGGAGAAGGACAACTTCGAAACCGTTAAGAAGACCGTCAAGGTTCCCCGTAAGGACAAGGACGGCAAGAGAGTAAAGGAAGAAGTAGACGGCAAGAAGGTAACCGTTTTCGATGAAGTGGAGAAGGAGATCAAGCAGGATAAGCCTTCCAGACTTCATGCAAGAAGAAAGATGCTCCAGGTTCTTTATCCTGTTACGGAGATCCCGAAGCAGGCTGCAGGACGTAAGAGAAATACGAAGCAGTTGGATCTGCCCGCAAAGCTTTTTGATGAGATCGCACCTAAATATGTAAACCGCAAGGGCGGATATACGAGGATAGTCAAGATCGGACAGCGTAAGGGCGATGCGGCTATGCAGGTTCTTCTGGAGCTGGTATAAAAGTTTTATATAATAAATAAAAATCACGGGAGGGTCGTAACATTTTCGTTGTTACGACCTTCCTTTTTATCGCAGAGCCGCGCAGAGGAATATTTCCGGCTGCGCCGGAGCGCGACTCGCGGCGAGCAGGGTGCGATTGCACCTTCCCTGCTCGATATTGTATAATACATAAGCTATGGGAATAGTTGAGACAAAAGATCTTACATATGAATATATAAGGCGTGACGAAGAAGGGAATGTGGAAGGCATTACCAGGGCTGTCGACGGAGTTACCATGAGTATCGAAGAGGGAGACTTTATTGCGGTACTCGGCTCAAACGGTTCGGGTAAATCCACCTTTGCGAAGCACTTAAACGCTATCCTCTATCCTACGGAGGGCAGTGTTTTTGTAGACGGGAAGGACACCTCCGACCCGGCCAATACCTGGGACATCAGGCAGAGGGCGGGAATGATCTTTCAGAATCCCGATAACCAGATAATCGGAAACGTAGTCGAGGAGGATGTGGGCTTTGGCCCCGAGAACATGGGGGTTCCTACGGACGAGATCTGGGTAAGGGTCGAGGAAGCACTTAAGACCCTCAATATGTATGAGTTTCGCAAGCATTCTCCGAATAAGCTTTCCGGAGGGCAAAAGCAGAGAGTGGCAATAGCCGGAGTCGTGGCCATGCATCCGAAATGCATAATTATGGACGAGCCGACGGCAATGCTGGACCCGCTGGGGCGCAAAGAGGTTATCAGGGCCGCCCGCGCTTTAAACGATGTCGAAGGTGTGACGATAATACTGATCACGCACTATATGGAAGAGGTAATATACGCGGATAAGGTCTTTGTCATGGATAAGGGAAAGATAGCCATGCAGGGCAGCCCGAGGGAGATATTTTCAAGGCCGGAGGAGCTTAAAAAACTAAGGCTCACCGTGCCGCAGGCCACACTGCTGGCATATGAGCTTAAAAGAAGAGGCCTGGATTTGCCGGAAGGAATTCTGTCCGGGGACGAGCTCGTAAGAGAGATATGTTTACGGACCGGCAAAGATATGGAACAGGAAAAATACAAAAAAGCCTTGTCGGAGTTTGCAAATTAATGTCTTTTATAATAAATCATTTAAGTCATATATACGGCGAAAAGACGACGCTGGAGGTTAAGGCGCTCGACGATGTTTCGATGAAGATAGCGGACGGTGAATTCATCGGGCTCATAGGCCATACCGGTTCGGGAAAATCCACCTTTGTGCAGCATCTGAACGGGCTCATGAAAGCTACAAGCGGTCAGATACTCTATAACGGAGAGGACATCTACGATAAGAGCTATGACAGGGTGAAGCTGCGTTACCATGTAGGACTGGTATTCCAGTATCCCGAGCACCAGCTATTTGAAGAGAGTGTTTTTAAGGATGTTTGCTTCGGGCCGAAAAACATGGGGCTTAGCGAAAAGGAAGCGGAGCTTAAGGCCTATGAGGCCCTAAAGAAGGTAAAGCTTCCCGATGAATATTTTTATGTTTCTCCCTTTGACCTTTCGGGAGGGCAGAAGAGAAGGGTGGCGATTGCCGGAGTGCTTGCGATGCAGCCCGATGTGCTGATACTGGATGAACCCACTGCGGGACTGGACCCCACCGGGCGGGATGAAATACTCGAGCTTATAAAAGAGCTGCACGAGGGCGGTAAGACCATCATCCTGGTTTCCCACAGCATGGATGATGTCGCAAACTATGTGGAGAGGCTCCTCGTTATGAACAGGGGGAAGCTCGTAATGGACAGCAGTCCGGGAGAGGTGTTCAGGCGGTTTCGTGAGCTTCAGGGCATGGGGCTTGCGGCGCCGGAGGTTACATATATAATGCACAAATTAAATGTATTTGAACTGCCCGTAAATATCCGGGCAACTACGATAGATGAAGCGGCCGACAGTATAATGAGCCTTTTTAAGGGCGGGGCCACAGGCGCAAGATGATACGTGATATAACTATAGGACAGTATTACCAGACAAAGTCCGCCCTGCATTCGCTCGATCCGAGAACAAAGCTTATCGGGGTCCTGGTTTATCTGGTTTCATTGTTTTTATTTAACAGCATAAGTGTATATATTATCGCAACCATATTTCTGGTGAGCGTCATAATCCTTTCGAGGGTTCCCCTTTCATATATTTTAAAGGGGATGAAGAGCATGGTGTTTATTCTGCTCCTTACGGTCATATTTAACATCTTCCTGACCCCGGGAGTTCCGGTCTTTACTTTCTGGAAATTCCGGGTCACAAAGGAAGGACTTATTATTGCGGGATATACAGCCATAAGACTGCTTTACCTCATAGTGGGCTCGTCCCTGCTGACCTTTACAACAACGCCCAACAACCTGACGGACGGACTGGAAAGCCTTATGAAGCCCTTAAGGGCATTCAGGGTACCAGTGCATGAGGTTGCAATGATGATGTCCATAGCGCTTCGTTTTATTCCTATACTTCTGGACGAAACCGACAAGATCATGAAGGCTCAGCAGGCCAGGGGAGCGGATTTTGAACACGGAAATATTTTAAGGCGTGCAAAGTCCCTTGTGCCCATTCTGGTTCCCCTTTTTGTTTCGGCCTTCAGGAGGGCGAACGATCTGGCTATGGCGATGGAGGCCCGCTGCTACAGGGGCGGAGACGGACGAAGCAAGATGAAACCCCTTAAATATAAGGCGCAGGATATAACTGCGTTTATAACGCTTGCCGTATATTTTGCGGCGGTGATTGCAGCGGGGAGAATCTCACCGATATGAAGAGGCTTATGCTCAAGGTGGCCTACGACGGAACGCTCTACCACGGCTGGGCTTTTCAGGAGGGGCAGAAAACCGTGGCGGGAACCCTCATAGATGCCATAAGGGAGCTGACCGGGGAAGAGGTAGAGCTGGAGGGAGCCAGCAGGACCGACGCCGGGGTTCATGCAATGATGAATATCGCGGTTTTTGACACTTCATCCTCGATACCCCCGGATAAATTCTGTGCGGCTTTAAACACAAGGCTTCCGGAGGATATTACGGTGAGGTCTTCCGAAGAAGTTTCTCCCGATTTTTCCATAAGAAAAGCTCACACGGTAAAGACCTATTCGTACTCCATATTTAATTCCGACATTGCGGATCCCTTAAAAAGACTCTACACATATCAGGTGAAATATAAGCTGGACGCGGATAAAATGCATGAAGCCGCACAGTACCTGGTGGGAAAACATGACTTTAAGAGCTTTTGCTCGGTTCATACCCAGGCCCTTACAACGATAAGGGAAATAACGGATATTTCGGCGGCAAGGGATAAAGAGATGATAAGGATAGAGGTTTCGGGCTACGGATTTCTGTATAATATGGTCCGCATAATTTCCGGTACGCTTATAGAGATCGGAAGAGGCAGGCTGCAGCCCGAGGATATGAAAAATATCCTTTCAGCCTGCGACCGTTCGGCTGCGGGACCGACCGCGCCTCCCCAGGGACTTTTGCTTGAGAAAATAAAGATTCTTGCTTGACACCTGTCTTTACGGGTAGTACAATAATCGATGCGCTGCGGATTACAGCCCAATCCGGCAGACAAATAAAGATAAGTTGATTGATTTTTGGAGGAAGATATGGATACTTATATAGCTAATCCTTCTAATATTACCAGGAAGTGGTATTTGGTAGATGCCGAAGGACAAACTTTAGGTCGCATGGCTTCTCAGATCGCAGCGATTTTAAGAGGTAAGAATAAGCCTGAATTCACACCCTTTATGGATACAGGAGACTATGTTATCGTTGTCAATGCCGAGAAGATCAAGGTTACAGGTAAAAAGCTGGATCAGAAGATATACAGGACACATTCGGACTATGTAGGAGGGCTTAAGGAGACGACTCTTCGTCAGAAGCTCGCAAAGAAGCCCGAGCAGGTCATCGAGCACGCGGTTAAGGGAATGCTTCCCAAGGGTACTCTTGGAAGACAGATGTATAAGAAGCTCTTTGTATATGCAGGTCCTGAGCACAATCATGCAGCTCAGAAGCCTGAAGCAATCAAATTCTAAGACAAAAGATACAGGAAGGGATAGACAATGGCTACTAAGAAAGCATCTACAAGATATTACGGAACCGGAAGAAGGAAGAGCTCCGTAGCAAGAGTTTATCTTATGCCCGGAAAGGGAGAGATAACGATAAATAAAAGAAGTATTGACGAGTATTTTGGGGAAGAGACCCTGAAGATGATCATTCGTCAGCCTCTCGTTGCGACCCAGACAGACGGAAAGTTTGATATCCTTGTCAATGTATATGGCGGTGGCTATACTGGCCAGGCAGGAGCTATCAGGCACGGAATTTCAAGGGCGCTTCTCGAAGCTGACTCAGATGAATACAGACCTATATTAAAGAAGGCGGGCTTCCTTACCCGTGATCCTCGTATGAAGGAGAGAAAGAAATACGGTCTCAAAGCTGCTCGTAGAGCTCCTCAGTTCAGCAAGCGTTAATCGAAGCTGCGAAGTGTTTATACGTGTGATGATACGAAAGTCAGACCCCGGAATGAAGATTCCGGGGTATTTATTTCATAAATCCTTATGGAATGTTATACTCTTTTAGGAGGAAATACAGGAAAAAGTGAGAAACAAAGAATGATCACATTGCTGATAATGGTGGGAAGCATTATTATGGTAGGCAATATAATTGCCTATGTTCGTTTCATAAGAAGCTCGACAGACATAATGTTGTCCGGTAAACACGGGGAATCCACCTGGGAAAAGATAGGACTGGTATTGCTCATATTTTTCCTTTGTGGCTATCTGGGCGTGGCGTTTATGGGGAAACCGGATTACCTTATGGCGGGTATCCTGTTTTTTGGCGCCATATTCGTGTCTCTTGCCCTGGTCCTAATGTACTACCTTGTAGATACCTTAAAGGACAGAAGCCTTGAAGTGACGGAGACTCTGATAGGAGTTATAGAAGCCCGTGATTCCAACCTGAACGGTCACAGCAGAAACGTTCAAATGCTCAGTATGTGCCTGTATAAGCATCTTCCGGCAAAACTGAAAGGGGATATTAATCCCGTGAATTTTGAGTATGCGGCTTTGCTGCATGATGTCGGGAAGCTCGGGGTACCCGAAGCAATTTTGAATAAGCCCGGCAAGCTCGATCCCGAAGAATGGGAGGTGATGAAGCAGCACCCGAAGATAGCCATGGATCTGCTTAAGTCGCTTCCTTCCTTTGATGAGATAAAGAGCTGGATTTTGTATCACCATGAACGGATGGACGGCAAGGGTTATTACGGGATCAGGGCGGAGGATATACCCGTGGCTGCCAGGATCATAGCCGTGTGCGATACCTATTCTGCGATAACAATGAGGCGTTCCTACAAGAATAAGCGTACGCATGAAGAAGCCATGGAGATAATAGAGAATGTCAAGGGGACTCAGCTCGATCGGGAGATAGCAGAAATATTTATGAAGATACCCAGAGAACAGCTGCAGGCATGTACGCCGGAAACAGTGGATTTCTGACGAACACGGTTAATGAATTACTGATGAAATTAAATGACCTATATGATATAATTCAGGGTGTATACTTCGATCGGAGTATACACCCTTTTCATATGCATTTTAAGGAGAGCTTTTCATCTTGATCTTTGAATCCGAAAGCGACGATATGACTTATGAATTTGCCAGGGGACTGGGGGAAAAGGCAGTGCCCGGGCAGGTCTATGCGCTAAATGGTGAGCTTGGAGCGGGTAAGACCGTTTTTGCCAAGGGCTTTGCAGAGGGGCTGGGGGTGACGGAGAGGGTCAATTCTCCGACTTATACCATACTCCACAGCTATCTTAGCGGCCGGCTCCCCTTTCACCATTTCGATGTATACAGGATAGCCGAGCCTGAGGAAATGGAGGAGATCGGCTATGAGGACTGCTTCTATTCGGAGGGAGTCAGCCTCGTTGAATGGGCGGATGAGATACGAGAGCTCCTGCCGGAGAGTACGGTTTTTGTAAATATTACCAAGGCACCCGGGAAGGGAGCCGGATACAGAAGGATAGAGATTGAAAATATTGGCGATTGATTCCTCGGGACTGGTGGCGGGAGCCGCGGTCATGGAGGAGGACAGGATGACGGCGGAATATACCGTCAATTTTAAAAAGACTCACTCCCAGACATTGATGTCCATGGTGGATACAATAATGAAGCGCTTGGAGCTGGATCCGAAGGAGCTGGATGCGGTTGCGGTCAGCTCAGGCCCCGGTTCATTTACGGGCTTAAGGATAGGGGCAGCCAGTGCTAAGGGACTGGCGATGGCTCTTGATAAACCGGTGATAAGCGTGCCGACTTTGGAAGCGTTGGCCTATAACCTCTTTGGGTTTAGGGGCTTGGTGGTGCCGATAATGGATGCCAGAAGAGAGCAGGTTTATACGGGTATATTTGAATATGGTCCGGAAAATGAGCTTGTAACAATTATGGAAGGACGGGCTATGGCCTTTTCGGAGCTTTTGGAGAAGCTTAACGATATGGGTCGGGAGGTCTGTTTTCTGGGAGACGGCGTTCCGGTATTCAGGGAATATATCGAGGAAAATGCTGAGATTAAGGTGACCTTTGCCCCGAACCATTTATCCCATCAGAGGGCAGGGTCGGTGGGAGCGCTGGCCTTAAGGTACTATAAAGAAGGAAATTACTGCACGGCGGCCGAGATGAGGCCTGTTTATTTAAGAAAGTCCCAGGCCGAAAGGGAGAGGGAGAAAAGCCTTGAGGGAAGCGGTGGAAGCGGCGATACGAAGGCTTGAGGCCGGGGATATAGAGGAGGCCGCGGTCCTTGAAGAAATCTGCTTCGGAGATGAAGGGTGGAGCAGCGGGGATTTTGCGGATACGTTAAAGCTCGATTATGCGTATTACCTTTGCGCAGTTGTAGAAGGAAGGCTCGTGGGGCTTGCAGGGGCAAGGCTTATCGCCGGAGACGCCTATATTTCAAATGTGTCTGTACATCCTGAAATGAGGCGCCAAGGGCTGGCCTATAAGGTGATGCAGGAGCTTTTAAGGCTCCTTGAGGAGAATGGGGCAGCCGCTTATACCCTGGAGGTCAGGAGCAGGAATAAGGCGGCTATCGGGCTTTACGAAAAGCTCGGGTTTAAGAGCGAGGGATTACGAAAAGATTTTTACACCGCGCCGAAAGACGACGCGATCATTATGTGGAAGAGATAAGGGAAGCCGATGCTGGATGTATGTCTTTTAGGTTCGGGAGGGATGATGCCGCTGCCTTACAGGCATCTTACTTCTGCGATGTTCAGGTATAACGGAAATAATGTGCTCATCGACTGCGGGGAAGGGACGCAGGTGGCCATCAAAAAGAAGGGGTGGAGCCCGAAGCCGGTGGGGCTTATTTTATTTACACATTTTCATGCGGATCATATCAGCGGGCTTCCGGGGCTCATCCTTACCATGGGGAATGCGGAGAGGACGGAGACGCTTACGATAGCCGGGCCTAAGGGAGTGGAGCGGGTATGCAGCGCGCTTTTGACTATTGCACCCGACAGACCCTTTGATATAGAATATATTGAGCTGGAAGGCAACACTGAGTTTGAGTGGAAGGGCTACAGGATAAACGCTTTTAAGGTTAATCATAACGTGCCGTGTTACGGCTACAGCGTGGAGATAGACAGGAAGGGACGTTTCGACGCCGAGGAGGCGAAGAGGCTAAATATCCCCTTAAAGCTTTGGAACAGGCTGCAAAAGGGGGAGACTGTGCAGGATGAAGAGGGAAATGAGTTTTATCCTGACATGGTCATGGGGGCGCCGAGAAAGGGCATAAAGGTAACTTACTGCACAGATACAAGGCCAACCCCGTCCATCGTTAAGTATGCCGAGAATTCGGATCTCTTCATCTGCGAAGGAATGTACGGAGAGCCCGATAAGCTCGATAAAGCGAAGGAACACAAGCACATGACTTTCTATGAGGCCGCAGGTCTGGCAAAGGATGCCGGAGTAAAGAGCCTGTGGCTTACGCATTATTCTCCGTCTTTGATAAGTCCTAAGCCCTTTATGCCGGAGGTTCGTAAAATTTTTGCGTCTTCCCATGCGGGGAAGGATGGTAAGACGTTGGAGCTGGATTATGAAGATTAGTTCGGGTAACGTAAAAAAAATACTGTTGCTTGCGATAGTGGCGGCTGCTTTTGTGGTCATCTTTTATCGCGTCGTAAACCGGCCAAAGCAGGCGGAGGAGGGGAAGCTGTCACAGGTGCAGACTGTGCTGCAGAGAAATCTGGACTACAACTATCCTCCAAGCCCCAGGGAAGCGGTGCGCTACTATGCGGAGCTCTCCCAGTGTCTTTATATGGAGAATATTACGGATAAGGATATAGAAAATATAGGGCTTCAGATGAGAGAGCTTTTCGATTCGGAGTTAAAGAAGAACCAGGAGGAAAGCCAGTATCTGGATAATCTGAAGGTGGATGTAGCGACCTTCAGGGCTGAAAAGAGAAAGGTCATTAATTTCACGATCTCTTCTTCCACGGATGTGGAATATGCTGAAACCGGGCAGGGAGATCTTTCCACGCTCTACTGTATGTTTACCATGCAGAAGGGAAATCAGAATTACAGCGACAACGAGCATTTTATCTTAAGAAAAGATGAAAGGGGACACTGGAAGATACTGGGTTGGCAGCCGGCGTGAGAAGGATTTGTAATATTGAATATATCATTGGACAGTGTGAATAGGTTAACATAATTGAATGACATAATTATTTTGGGGATCGAGAGCTCCTGTGACGAGACTGCGGCTTCGGTAGTAAAGAACGGCAGGCAGGTGCTTTCGAACGTCATTTCTTCTCAGATAGATATACATACGCTTTACGGGGGAGTGGTTCCGGAGATAGCCTCGAGAAAGCATTTGGAACGAATAAATCAGGTGGTAAAGGCAGCTTTGGAGCAGGCCGGGGTAGGCCCGGAAGAGCTGGATGCGGTTGGGGTGACCTACGGTCCGGGACTGGTGGGACCGCTCCTCATAGGCGTCTCTTTTGCAAAGGCCTATGCTTACGGGCTCGGCAAACCCCTTATAGGAGTCAATCATATAGAGGGACATATCTGCGCGAACTTTATCCAGTACCGGGAGTTGGAGCCGCCTTTTATGTGCCTTGTGGTCTCGGGAGGACATACGCATCTTCTCGAGGTTTTGGACTACGGAAAGTACGATATTCTCGGAGTGACCCGCGACGATGCGGCAGGAGAGGCCTTTGACAAGGTGGCGCGGGCCATAGGTTTAGGTTACCCCGGAGGGCCGAAGATCGATAAGGTCTCCGTACAGGGGGATGCTTCGGCGATAGATTTTCCCAGGGCTCATGTAGCGGCAGGGGAATACGATTTTTCATTCAGCGGCTTAAAGAGTGCGGTCTTAAATTACCTCAATTCCATGGAGATGAAGGGAGAGGAAGTTGTGGTCGCAGATGTGGCGGCCTCATTCCAGCAGGCTGTGGTGGATGTTCTTGTCGGCAACGCGATGGCTGCGGCAGAGGCTCACGGGGCGAAGAAGTTTGCCCTGGCCGGCGGAGTTGCTTCGAACTCTGCACTGCGGCGCTCATTTAAGGAGGCATGCGCCGCCCGTGAAATAGAGTTCTTTTATCCGGAGCCGGTGCTCTGCACGGACAACGGGGCGATGATAGCTTCAGCGGCATATTTTGAATATCTCAAGGGAAATTTCGCGGGACTCGATCTCAATGCGGTTCCGGGTTTGGGATTATGAGGGAGTTGACTTATGAAGACAGTTGCGATCGTGCTTGCGGCAGGCAAGGGAAAGAGGATGGGAGGCAAGGTTCCGAAGCAGTACCTTATGCTGGGGGACAGGCCGATCATTTATTATTCACTTAAAGCATTTGAGGAATCCTTTATCGATGAAGTTGTGCTCATTTGCGCGGAGGGAGAAGAGGAGTACTGTCGGAAGGAGATCGTTATAAAGTACGGTTTTTCCAAGGTGGTAAAGATCGTGACCGGAGGAAGGGAGCGCTTTAATTCGGTTTATAACGGGCTTATGGCTTCCAACGGCTGCGACTACGTCTTTATCCATGACGGGGCAAGACCCTTTGTGACGCAGCAGATTTTGGACAGGTGCCTGCACTATGTGGAAAAATACCGGGCGGCGGTTGCGGCGGTCCGTGCAAAGGATACAATAAAGCTGGAAAACGGCGACGGCTTCATCAAGAGTACGCCGGACAGGTCCCAGGTCTGGATGATGCAGACCCCGCAGGTCTTTGACTTCCACCTTATAAGGGACGCCTACGAAAAGCTAAACATGCAGGAGGAGCGTCTAAGGAGCGCCGGGGTCAAGGTTACCGACGATACCATGGTGGCCAAGATGTTCGCCGATGTGGACGCAAGGCTAGTGGAAAGCTCCTATTTTAATATAAAGATCACGACTCCGGAGGATCTGATTTTGGCGGAAGCAATTTTAAAGTCCGGACAGGTTGACAAATAAACGGAAATCCGATACAATCTTTCGTGCTGCCGGAGTTTTTCTGGAAATGGCAGCGGGACATAAATGGAGAGGTATCGAAGTGGTCATAACGAGGCGGTCTTGAAAACCGTTTGTCCGC